>NZ_JAGPXP010000051.1:0-25638 GCF_018070485.1 Micromonospora sp. C41
CAGGTTCATCACATGCCGCCGAGAAGCCATGCCCGGCAGCACATACCACCCGACCCAAGATCCCTACCACGTGACACATGTATCGGGACTTCAACGCTGACAGATGTCATGGGACTGAACAGCCCCTACAGGGGCCGTTTCGTACCAAGATCTGGCCGTCGGGCTGCCGAACCACCCCGGTCCGGCTACGTCGCCGGGGCGAGATGGTGGGCGGCGGGTGGCGGGGGGTGGATCAGCAGCCGATGCGGGTGGCGCCCATCGCCACGTCGTCGTACCAGAGGGTGTCGGCCCCGCCGCCGTAGCTCTCCCAGCCCAGCTTCAGGTCGGTGAGCTGCGGTCGCCAGGTGCGGTTGTACCACTGGCCGTCGATGTCGTGCGTCGGTACGCCGTCGGCGGTCAGCCCGGTGACTGCGACGCCGTCCAGCCAGGTGCGGAGCTGACCGGCCGAGCCGTCCACCATGAACTCCAGGCAGGCCCAGCGGTTGGTGGGCAGCGGCACGCTCTGCGCCACCCCGGCCGGGCTCTGCTCGGGCAGCGTGGCGTCGTCGGAGGCGCGGTTCCACTGCAGGGCGCCGTTCTGGCCGCCCAGCCGCAGGTCGCGGTTGCCGTCGGCGGCGTCGGACATGGTGATCATCGTGGTGTGGTCGGTGGGCTGGGCGGTGGTGTGCCGCACCCAGATCCGGGCGTACCTGACGCTGCCCAGGGCGCTGAGGTTCTTCGTGGTCCGCACGAACACGTGGTTGCAGTAGCCGGCGGCGCCGTTGATCCGGATCGCGCGGCTGCCGCTGTGCGTGGTGGACGTGTCGATGGTGGCCGTGCCGGCGCCGGAGCAGTCCGGGCTCACCACGCTCCAGTCGCCGGACGGCGTCGAGCCGGTCTGGTTCTCGAAGCCGTCGCAGAGCACCGCCCCGGCGCATCCGCTCGGCGGCGGGGTGGTCGGCGGCGCGGTGGTCGGGGGCGCCGTGGGGGGCGGAGCGGTGGGCGGGGGCGCGGGGGTCGGCGGGGCGGTGGTGGGTGGGGCGGTCGTCGGCGGGGCGGTGGTCGGCACCGCCGTGGTGGGCACGACTGTCGGCGACGGCGCGGCGCCGTTGCACGGGACGCCGTTGAGCGTGAACCCGCCCGGCGCGCCGCCGGCGGCGCTGAACGTGCCCTGCACGCCGAACTCGGTGGAGCCGCCCGCCGGGATGCCGCCGTTGTACGACATGTTGCGGGCGGTGACCGTCGCGCCGGACTGGCTGACGGTGGCGTTCCAGCCGTTCGTGACGCGCTCGTCGCCGGCGTACGTCCAGGTGACCGTCCACCCGGAGACGGCGGTGTCGCCGGGCGAGACCTTGACGCTCGCGGTGAACCCGCCGGGCCACTGGTTGGGTGTGTAGTCGACCCGGCAGCCCTGCGCCGCCGTGGCCGGGCCGGCGAGCAGGGCCGTCGCGGTGGCCGCCACGACGGCGGCCAGCGCGGTCACCGCCGCCAGGGCCGGGCCGGAACGGGTACGGAGAATCGTCATGGGAAGTCCTTCTGCGTCGGGCGGCGCGACGCGACGACGCGCGTCCGGACGGACGGCGGCGCGGCGACGCGCTCGGGTGGCGGCGCGGCGACGCGCCACTGTGAGAAGTCGGTGCGTACGACCGACGTGCCCGGCTCGGGACAAACCTGTCAGCCGCCGGCGGCCCGGTCGTGCGGACCTCGGCGGCGCCCGCCCTCAATCTATTGAGCGACGCCGATCAATTCAAGCGCGCCCCGGCGCGGCAGCGGTCTTCTTCCCGATTGCTCTGTTGCGCGGCGACGGCGCTGGTCGGCCGCCCGGCCGCCACGCGGGCCCTGTGCCGGGGCGGCACGCGGCACTAGTCTCCTCACCGCAACCCCCGGGCCGCCGCGCCACCGGCGCGGACGGCGGCACCCCGGCGACCGGAGGCGCGTGTGCCCGACGAGATCGACGACTCCTTCCTCGCTCTTCCGCTGGCCCGCCTCGCCGACGCCGCCCTGTCCCGGGCCCGGCAGCGGGGCGCGCGATACGCCGCGCTGCGGGTGCAGCGGGTCCGCTCCGGGCGCACCGTCGTGCACGACGGGGCGCTGCGGGCGAGCGAGGAGGAGACCGAGACCGGCCTGGCGGTACGGGTGCTGCACCGGGGCGCGTGGGGCTTCGCCGCCACGCCCGAGCTGACGCCGGAGGCGGCGGTACGCGCCTGCGACGACGCGCTGGCGCTGGCCCGGGCCTGCGCCGACGTCGGCGGCGCGCCCGTCGCGCTCGCGCCCGAGCCCGCGTACCCGGAGGCGACCTGGCGCTCGCCGTACCGGATCAACCCGTTCGAGGTGCCGGAGAGCGAACGGGTGGAGCTGCTGAGCCACTGGTGCGCCGGGCTGCAGGCACACGAGTCGGTGGCGCACGTGCTGGCCCGCGCCACCGCCGCCCAGGAGAACACGTACTACGCCGACCTGGACGGCACCCGCGTCACCCAGCAGCGCGTCCGGGTGCACCCGCAGGTGCTGGCGGTGGGCCGGCGCCCGCGCGACGGCGGCGTCCAGACGCTGCGCACCGTCGGCCCGCCGGTGGCCCGCGGCTGGGAGTACCTGCACGGCGAGGGCTGGGACTGGGCCGGCGAGCTGGCCGAACTGCCGGCGCTGCTGGCCGAGAAGACGCAGGCGCCGGCGGTGCGGCCGGGCCGGTACGACCTGGTGATCGACCCGTCGCAGCTCTGGCTCACCATCCACGAGTCGGTCGGGCACGCCACCGAGTACGACCGGGCCCTGGGCCACGAGATGTCCTACGCGGGCGGCACCTTCGCCACGCCCGACGCCGCCGGGCGGCTCCGGTACGGCTCGGCGCTGATGAGCGTGGACGCCGACCGGTCGGCCCCGCACGGGCTGGCCACGGTCGGGTTCGACGACGAGGGGGTGGCCGCGCAGTCCTGGCCGCTGATCGAGGCGGGTGTGCTCGTCGGGTTCCAGCACGACCGCGCCTCGGCCGCGCGGGCCGGCCTGCCGCGCTCCGCCGGCTGCGCGTACGCCGAGTCGTACCGGCACACGCCGATGGCCCGGATGCCGAACGTGTCGCTGCGCCCGGCGGTGGACGGGCCGGACACCGCGGCCCTGATCGCGGGCGTGACGGACGGCTTCTACCTGGCCGGCTCGGACAGCTGGTCGATCGACATGCGGCGGCGGCAGTTCCAGTTCACCGCCCAGCGCTGGCACCGCATCCGCAACGGGCGGCTGGCCGGGCAGGTGTCCGGCGCCGCGTACCAGGCGGAGACCACCGCGTTCTGGTCCGCGCTGTGCGGGCTGGGCGGGGAGGGCACGTGGCTGCTCTCCGGCGCCGACATGTGCGGCAAGGGTCAGCCGGTGCAGGCGGCAGCGGCCAGCCACGGCTGCCCGGCCGCGGTGTTCCGTGGCATCGACGTCGTCGACACCGGAGGGCGGGACGGGTGAGCGGGATCCAGGACGCCCTGGAAGCGGCGCTGCGGCACCGGCGTGACGCCGACGAGCTGCTGCTGATCGCCGACGAGACGGCCGCCGCGCACCTGCGCTGGGCAGGCGACGCGCTGACCACGAACGGCAGCGTCCGGTCCCGCCGGGTGACAGCGGTGGCGGTACGCGACGGCGCGGCCGGCGTACACGTGGGGCTGGTCGGGCACGGCGGCGCGCTCGGCGACGCGCTGCCCGGCCTGGTCCGCGCGGCCGAGCGGGCCGCCCTCGACGCGCCGCCCGCCGCCGACGCGGCGCGGCTGCCCGAGCCGTGGCGGACGCCGTCCTGGGCGGAACCGCCCGGCGGCACCTCGGTCGACGCGTTCGGAGACGTGCTGCCCGGCCTGGCCGACGCGTTCGCGGCGGCCGGGCAGCGGCGGCTCTACGGCTACACCGAGCACCGGGTGGTCACCACCTACCTCGCCGCGTCGACCGGCGCCCGCCTGCGGCACGCGCAGTCCACCGGCCTGTTCGACCTGAGCGTGCGCGACGGCGACGACTCGGCGTGGGCCGGTGTGACGGCGCCCGACCTGACCGGACTGGACGTGCCGGCGCTCGCCGCCGAGCTGTCCGCCACGCTGGCGCGGCCCGGCCGCCGGGTCGAGCTGCCGCCGGGACGGTACGAGGTGCTGCTCACCCCGAACTGCGTGGCCGACCTGATGCTCCACCTCTACCTGGCCGCCGGGGCGCGCGGCGCGCTGGACGGGCGTACCGCGTTCAGCCGCCCGGACGGCCGGCTGCCGCTCGGCGAGCGCCTCACCGCGTTGCCGCTGACGCTGCGCAGCGACCCGGACCATCCGCTGCTGCCCTGCGCACCGTTCACGGTCAGCCGGGGCACCGACGACCTGACCGCAGTGGTCGACAACGGGCTGCCGCTGCGGCCGACCCGCTGGATCGACGAGGGTGTGCTGACCGCGCTCGTGCAGACCCGGCACACCGCCGAGCAGACCGGCGCGCCGCTCACCCCGATGGTGGACAACCTGGTGCTGGAGGGCGGGCCGGACGCGCCGACGCTGCCCGAGATGGTGCGCTCCACCCGGCGCGGCCTGCTGCTCACCTCGCTGTGGTACCTGCGCGACGTCGACCCGGCGTCGCTGCTGCTGACCGGCCTCACCCGCGACGGCGTGCGGCTGGTCGAGGACGGCGAGATCGTCGGCACTGTGCACAACTTCCGGTTCAACGAGAGCCCGCTGTCGCTGCTGGCCCGGGCCACCGAGGCCGGGCGGCCGGTGCCGGCGCTGCCCCGGGAGTGGGGCGACTACTTCACCCGGATGGTGATGCCGCCGCTGCGGGTGCCCGACTTCCTGATGTCGGCGGTCAGCCCGGCGACGTGAACAGCGCGGCGAACCGGTCCAGGGTGCGCCGGTCGTACACGAGCTGTTTCTGCGGCGGGTACGGACGCCGTGGCGGCGGCACGTACCCGGGCTCGCCGCGCCGGGGCAGCGTCCCGTCCGGGCGGCGCAGGTGCGGCCCGTGGAAGAACCAGCAGAGCTGGCCGACCAGCTCGGCGAAGACCAGCGGGTGCAGGTCGGGCGGGTACATCGCGAGGTGGCAGCGGGTGGCCCGGAACTCGCCGCGCGGCCCGAACGTGTTGCCGAACAGGACGTGTCCGAAGACGTCGTGCACCGCCCGGAAGATGTCGTTGTGCAGCAGTTCCTCCCCGCCGGCCCGGACTCCGGCGGGGGCGCGCAGCGGATGGTCGCCGTCCGCGCCGGCCGGTCCGTGCCCGTGGCGGGTGAGGAAGACGTGCAGCAGGCCGGTGGCGCGGACCCGCGCGACCAGGTCCCGCGAGTCCCGGTACGGCTGCCCCGGCCCGGTCCACGGCAGCACCCGGATGCCCGCCTCGCCGATCAGCCGGAACTGCCGCAGGTTCTCCGCGGCCAGCCGGGCGTACCCGCGGGCCGTGCCGGCGGTGACCATCGGCGCGGCGTCGTAGCGGTCGGCCACCTCCCGGCAGAAGTCCTCGTCCAGGCGCAGCGGCTCGGCGGCCAGCCGGTCCAGCCGGACGGCGGGCACGCCCGCGCGCGCCGCCGCCCGGTCGGCGTGGGCCTGGGCCAGCTCGCCGAGACGTACGGTGAGACGGTGGTCGTCGCCGCTCATCGGCCCGGGCGTCAGTCCTCCCCCAGCCACAGGTTGGTCAGGTCGCCGTTGAGCACCGGGTACGGCAGCCAGTTGCGCACCCGGTGCCCGCGCAGCCAGTACTGGTGGGCGAAGAGGATCGGCACCACCGCGCAGTCGCGCAGCACCTCCCGCTCGGCGGCCCGCCAGTGCTCGTTCGCGGCCCTCTCGTCGGCGCAGCTCAGCGCCGCGTCGATGTGCTCGTTGACGATCTCGTTGTGGTAGTGGCCGAAGTTCGACCCCCAGTCGTCGTTGCCGGAGACGCCGGAGCTGTCGAAGAGGGCCTGGAGGTAGACGCGGGCGTTGTTGCCGTGCCAGTCCGGCTCCCAGCCGGACAGCGCCACGTCCCAGCGGCCCTCGCGGGCGCCGTCGGCCCGGCCCAGGTATGTGCCGAACAGCTCGGTGATGCCGGCCGGGACGAGGTCGAGGGTGATGCCGGCCCGGGCGGCGGCGGACCGGACCACCCGCGCGGTCTCCGGGTGGATGTCCCGGTCCCGGTAGACCAGCTTCAACGTGAGCCCGTCGGGGTAGCCGGCGTCGGCGAGCAGCCGGCGGGCCAGCTCCGGGTCGCCGGCGCCGTCGTTCGCCGCGTACGGCGCGAACGGCCGGTGCGCGCGGCACAGCGGCGGCAGGATCTGCTCGGCGATGTCGTTGAGGCGACGCCCGCCCCAGACCTCGGCCACGGCGGTCTTGTCGATCGCGTACTGCAACGCCTCCCGGACCTCCCGGCGGCCCAGCGCACCGCCCTCGTTCGGGCTGAGCACGTTGATCACCAGGTACGGGCTGAACAGACCGGCCGGGCAGACCTCCAGCCGGGGGTCCCCGGCGGCGAACATCTCCGGCAGCCGCTCGGTCAGCGGCTGGATGTCCCACAACATGTCGGCGTCACCGAGGATCACCATGTCGTGGCAGGTCTTCTCGTCCAGCCCCTGCCGCACCTCGATGCGGTCCACGTGGGCGGCACGGACCGGGTCGGTGGCCGGGTCCCAGGTGCGGCTGCGCTCCAGCGTGATCAGCCGGTCCGGCTCGTAGGCGGTGATCCGGTACGGCCCGATCGAGCCGAGTCGCTGGTCCAGCTCGGGGCTGCCGGGCACGAACCAGAGGTACTCCTCCGGCGCCGGGGAGGCGAACGGCAACGCCAGGAGGTTGAGGAAGTCGGAGGTGGGGCGGCGGGTGGTCAGCTCCACCGTCCGGTCGTCGAGCACCCGCAGCCCGGGCACCTCGGCGGCCTCCAGGTAGGGCGCCACCACGTTGAGGTCGCGGGGCAGGGTGAGCAGGTCGTCGCGGAACTCGGCGAGCCCTTCGACGGTGCTCAGGTAGTAGGGCAGGCCAGGGCTGGGCGCCATCGGGTGGGCCAGCCGCTTGATGCCGCGTACCACGTCGGCGGCGGTCAACGGCCGGGGTCCGTTGGGCAGGTCCCAGCGCAGCCCGTCGCGCAGCGTGAACCGGTAGCGGCGGCCCTCGGCGTCGTACGGCCCGTCCGCCGCCACCGCCAGGTCCGGCACCAGGTCCCCGGCCCGCCGGTGGTCGCGGGTCGACGGGTAGGTGACCAGCTGCCGGGTGTACGCGCGGACTATCCCCCGGGTCACCGTGTGGTACGCCAGCGCCGGGTCGAGGTGGTCGACGTCGCCCGCGCCGACCAGGGTGAGCGTGCCGCCGCGGCGCGGGCCGTCCGCGCCGGGGATCAGTCCGAGGTCCGTCGATGCGTCTGCCGTGGTCATGCGGACTCCTCCAGCCAGAGGTTGGACAGGTCGAACCAGCGGTCCACCGTGGGCATGGCGATCGCGTTGCGGACCCGCCGGCCCTTGCGGTGCGGGATGGTCGGGGCGTGCACGAGGATCGGCACGATCGCGGCGTCCCGCATGACGCACAGGTCGACCTGGTGCCACAGTTCGGTGGCGCGGGCCCGGTCGGTGGCGCCGAGCGCCTCCTCGATCAGCCGGTCGACCTCCGGATTGCTGTAACCGCCGTAGTTGCTGGTGCCGCGGGACGTGTTGGTCTGGAACATCGGCTGGACGTAGGTGCGCCCGTTCGGGCCGAACCAGTCGGGCGTCCAGGACGGGGCGGAGATGTCCCAGGCGCCGGCGCGGGCGTTGGCCGGGTCGCGCAGGAACTGGTAGTACTCGGCGTGGCCGAGCGAGACCAGACGGACGCTGATGCCGCCCTTCTCCAGGTCGGCGGCGTAGGAGCGGGCCACCTCCGGGTTGGCGTCCACGTCCCGGTGCACGGCGGTGAGGGTGAGCCCGTCCGGGTAGCCCGCCTCGGCCAGCAGCGCCCGGCAGCGCTCCGGGTCGCCCCGGTCCCCCGGTGTCGGGTACAGGTTGAAGTCGACGTGCCCGTCGTTGCCGGGCGGGATCGCCGTGTGCCCGGACAACATCACCGTCCCGGCCTCCAGGCCGTGGTAGATCTCGGCGATCGCCGCCTTGTCTATCGCGTACGCGATGGCCTGGCGCACCTTGAGCTTGCTCATCGCCCGGTCGGCGTTCGGGCTGAGCAGGTTGAACACCAGGTACGGGTTGAGCGCGTAGCCGAGGTCGTTGCCCGGGTCGGTGGGCGCCACGTCGTACGGCTCGGTGATCGGTGACGCCCAGGACAGGTCGGCGCGGCCACTGTCGATCACCTCCCCCACCTGCTGCGGGCTGGCGATCTCCATGGTCACCTCGACCCCGTCCAGGTACTGCTGGCGCACCGGGTCGGACGCCTTGCGCCACACCGGGTTGCGGTCCAGCCGCACCGACTCGCCGTGGGCGTAGTGGGTGATCCGGTACGGCCCGTTGGAGCGCACCCGCCGCCGGAACTCCGCGCTGTCGGGCAGCACCTCGTCGTACTCGACCGGGGCGGCGGAGGCGCACTGCAGCGCCAGGATGTGCAGGAAGTCCACCGCCGGGCGGATCAGGTCGAAGACGATCGTCCGGTCGTCGACGGCGCGGACGCCGGCGATCTCGTGGTTGTTCTGGAACGCGGCCAGCTCGGCGGCGGCCGGCTCGGCCGAGGTGATCGCGGCGGCGTACGCGTCGCAGTACTCGGCCATACCCCGGATGGTGCTGGTGAAGTAGCCGATCCCGCCGGCCTGCAACACCGGGTTGGCCATCCGCTTGAAGCCGCGCACGAAGTCCCCGGCGGTCACCTCGCGGGGCGGGTCGGTGTCCCAGTACACGCCGGGGCGCAGCCGGATCGTGTAGCGGGTGTGGTCGGCGCTGATGCCGCCGTTGTCCACTGTCGGCACCGCCTCGGCCACGTCGGGCACGGGCGTGACGGCCGACGGGTCGCGCAGGTCGGCGACCGGCCGGTAGGTGAACAGCTGGCGGGCGAAGAGCCGGATGATCTGCCCGCCGAGCATGTAGTAGGCGCAGGCCGGATCGAGATGGTCCATGCTGCCGGGCCCGTAGAGCCGCAGGATTCCCCCGTACCGGGGCTGGCCGCCGTTCATCGACACACACCTTTCGTCGTCTCTGCGGTCCCCGCCACGTCGGCGCGCAGCTGCGACGGCAGCAGCGGCTCCCGCAGCAGCGTGTCGAAGCGGTCGGCGAGGCTGGTGTCCGGCTCGCGGGCGGCCAGCCAGGCGTCGACCAGCCGGCCGCCCTCGGAGTAGGTGACTGAGTACGCGCGCCACAGCGGGTCGGCGGCGAACGTGACCATCTGCTCGGCCCGGTCGGGTGGCAGCAGCATCCACCGCCGCAGGTAGGCAAGTGCCTCCGCCCGGTCGCCGCCCTCGTCGTGCAGGAGCAGGGCGGCGTCGATGCGGGCCGGCAGCAGGCGCACGATCAGGCCGCGCATCCGCTCGACCCGCTCGCCCTCGACGTGGACGCCCTCCCCGGCCAGGATGCCGGCGGTCCACTCGCCCCAGCCGGGGCCGAGCACCGCGTCGACCGCCGCCTCGGCCAGGCCCTCGGTGACCAGGCACCGGGGTGTGTCGACCAGGGCGATGGTGTGCTCGTCCTGGCCGCCGTCGCGGACCAGGCCGGCCTCCTTCAGGCAGTGCTCGGTGTGGTGGCCGGGGTACGACTCGTGCGCCACGATGATCGGCAGTGCGGCCACCGACCGGCCGCTCGCCGCGTTCAGCGCCACGGCGGAGCGGAAGCCGCCCAGGTAGCTGTTGTACGCGTTCCACGGCGCGTCCCGGACCACCGTGTACTCGACACGCTCGGTCCCGGGCAGGCCGAACCGGTCCCGGGTCCGCTCGCGCAGCGCGTCGGAGACCGCCTGCACGCAGCGGTGCAGCCGTTCCGGCGGGACGGTGTTGCGCCGGTAGAACTCCTCCACCCGGTCCACGAGCGGTCCCGGCCCGGGCAGCAGCGCGTCGATCTCGTCGTGCACCGCCGCGTACCGCTCCGGCGGGGTGCGGGTCACGTCGACGTCGTAACAGGCGCGCACCTCCTCCCGGAACGACATCGGCGTGCCGGCGAGCCGGTCGGCGACCGCGCGCAGCGCGGCGAGCTGGGCGGTGAGGTACCGGCGGCGGGCCGGTTCGAGGTCGCTGTCGCCGAGGGCGGCGAGCGTCCGGCCGGCCTGGCGGGACAGCTCGCGGGGGTCGGGCGGCGGTTCGGCGGCGACCTGGTCGCGCAGCGCCGGGTCACCGTAGTAGCAGTCGACGAGCCCGTCGACCAGCCGGCCGAGGCGCAGGCCGAGCAGCAGGTAGTCGCGGACCAGCGGGTTCACTCGTCCACCCCCGGGCGTGCGGCGGTCAGGTCCACCGCGTACCCCTGCGGGGGCAGCGGCGCGATCCCGTCGACCCGGTCCGGTCGCCTCGGCGCGGCCACCGGCGCCCGGTGCAGGATCGGCACCACCGCCACGTCGGCGACCGCGCGCTCCGCGGCGGCCCGCCAGGCGGCGTCGGCCCGCCACGGCTCCGGCGCGTCGAGCGCCCGCTCGATCAGCGCGTCCACCTTGGGTGCGGCGTAGCCGCCGTGGTTGGCGCCGCCGGGCACCGGGGTCGCCTGGAGCATCGCCTGCGCGAAGACCCGCCCGTTGTGCTCCAGCCAGTCGGGTACGCGCGCCGCCACCGCGAGCTGCCAGCCGCCGGCGGTGGCGGGGGCGCGCAGCGCCTCGGTGTACGCGGCGTCGGCGAGCCCGACCGCCCGGGTCGGCAGGCCGGCCCGGGTGAGGTCGCTCGCGCAGGCGTGCGCCACCTCGGGTCCGAGGCCGGAGTGCGGGTGGATCAGGACCAGCGGCGTGCCGTCGGCGTGGCCCGCCGAGGCGAGCAGTTCACGGGCCCGCGCCGGATCACCGGTGGGGTACGGATCGGCCGTGTCGTGCCCGGCGTTGCCCGGCGGGATCAGCGAGCCCGCGATCCGTACCGGCACGCCGGGGCGGTGCCGCCGGTACAGGTCGGCCACCGCGGCCTTGTCCACGGCGAGCGCCACGGCCTGCCGTACCCGGGGGTCGGCCCAGACCGGGTCGCGCAGGTTGAGCAGGAGGTACGGGTCGAGCGCCCAGCCGAGCGCGCCGTCGCCGTCGACCGGCTCGGCGGCCGGCAGCCCGCCGACTGCGGGCGCGACCGGCACCATGGCCGGCGCGTCGGTGGGCTCCGCGTCGGCGCGGCCGGCGCCGTCGCTCAGGCGCAGCTCCACCCGGTCGGCCTCGGCCCGCCGGTACGGGTCGGCGGCGGGCTCCCAGGCCGGGTTGCGGACCAGTTCGACCCATTCGCCGGGCCGGTGCCGCCGCACCCGGTACGGCCCGTTGGCGCGCAGGTGGGCGGCGGCCTCGGGGCTGCCGGGGACGAACGCGTCGTGCTCGACGGGCACCGCCGACGCCGCGGGCAGCGCGAGCATGTGCACGAAGTCCAGCGCCGGCCGGGCCAGCTCGATGACGAGCGTCTCGTCGTCGAGCGCGAAGACGCCGGGGATCTCGTGCGCGTTCTGGTACGCGGCGAGCGTCGCCGCGTCCCCGGCCCGGTGGGTGGCCTCCGCCGCCCAGGCGGTGGCGAAGTCGGCGAGGCCGCGCACGGTGCTCGCGAAGTACGCGAGCGACGGTGAGGGCCGGACCGGGTTGCACATCCGTTTGAAGCCGCGGACCACGTCGTGCGCGGTGACCGGACGCCGGTCGGGGGTGTCCCAGCGGACGCCGGGGCGCATGTGGAACACGTAGCTGCGGTGGCTGGCGCCGAGCCCGGCGTTCCAGGTGGAGGGGACCTCCAGGGCGAGGTCGGGCACCGGCGTGACGGCCTGCCAGTCGCGGACGTCCCGGGCGGTCTGCCAGGTGACGAGCTGCCGGGTGTGCAGCCGGACGAACGGGGCCGCCGACGCGGGGGCGCAGCTGGGGTCCAGCGGTGCGGCGTCGGTGGGCGCGACCACCCGCAGGACGCCGCCGCGCCGCCGCGCGGTGGCCGGCTCCGGCCGGTACGGGGCGACGGTCATGACAGCTCCCGGACGAGGTCGGCGATGGCGTCGACGGCGAGGTCGACCTCCTCGGCGGTGTTGTAGAGGTGGGTGCAGATCCGGGCGGCGTAGTGCTGGTGCGGTGAGCCGGCGACGTCGAACTCGGTCCACCGGGTCCAGATCCGGTGCCGGCTCTCCAACTCGTCGACGAGGCGGGCGAATTTGGTGATGTTCCAGCCGTCGGCCCGGTCGGGGAACGGGTTGAACGCCACCAGCGGCGCGGTCAGCCGGTCGTCGGTGAGCGGTGAGTACAGCGACTCGACGCCGAACCGCTCGACGATCCGGGCGCGGGTGTGCGCGCCGAGCGCCACCGCGTGCCGCTCGATCCGGTCCCGGCCGATGCGGTCCCACAGCTCGCACGCCTTCGCCAGGGCGGCGCCCCGGGCGATGCTGGCACTGCCGGCGCTCTGCAGGTAGTCGCCCATGTTGTAGCTCTCCACCCGGGTGGTGGTACGCGGTGGCGGGGCGCCCATCATCGGGTACCAGGTGGAGATGACCGGCCAGAACGTCGGCAGCGGCAGCGGGTTGTGCTCGGGGTGGACCTTGTTGCGGACGTAGAGCAGCCCGGTGCCGAGCGGCCCGCACTGGAACTTCGAGCCGGAGCAGGTGACGAAGTCGGGTCCGAGCGCGCGCAGGTCGGTGTCGAACAGGCCGGGCAGCAGCGCGCCGTCGACCACTGTGGTCAGGCCGTGTTGCTGGGCCAGGTCGCAGAGCTGGCGCACCGGCATCCGGGTGCCGGTGAACAGCGTGACGGCGGCGAACGCCAGCACCTTCGTCCGCGGCGTGATCGCCCGGGCGAACATGTCGACGATCTCCTCGGCGGTGACGTCCGGCCCGACCGGCGGGGTCAGCACGGTGAGCGTGATCCGGTGCCGGTTGCGCAGCAGGTTGAAGTTGGACAGCACCGAGTAGCACTCGTGGCTGGTGGTGATGACCTCGTCGCCCTCGTGCAGGTCGAGCCCGTTGATGACGCGGGCCACCCCCTCGGTGGCGTTGTGGCAGATCACCATCTCGTCCTGGTCGACGCCGAACGCCCGGCCGATGGCGGCGCGGTGCTCGGGGTACATGCCGGGCGGGTAGACGTTGCGCAGTCCGCCGTTCCACTCCCGGGTCACCCGGTCGTTGACGTCCAGCACCTCGTACGGCATCACGCCGATGGTGCCGGTGTTGAGGTGGACCGCGTCGGGCTCCATCGCGAACAGCGACCGCAGCTCCGCGAAGGAGGCGGCGCGCAGCGGGTCGGCCGGTGCGGGCGGCCCGCCGGTGCGGGAGGCCGTCGTGGTCGCGGGGTCGTCGGTCACGCTGACGCGCATGGCGTCCCTCCTGTCAGGAGCTGGCACCCGCCAGCGAATTTACCATATGATTCTCAAGTAAATAGTCGACCCGCTGCCCGCCCCGTCCGACCGCGCCGGGCTCTCCGGCGCGTCCCACCGCAGAGCAGGGAGAAGCGATGATCGCGTGCCACACCGGCGGTTGGCCGGACACCGAAGATCCTCAGCGGACGGAGCCGGCCGCCTCCGGCTGCTCGTGCGGCTGCGCCGGCCGCTGCCGGCCGCCGTCCGCCGGCGCCGGCGGTGAGCGCGACCGCCGGCAGGAGCAGTTCGACGCGCGCGACCGGGTGCCCTGACGCCGGGCGGGTGGGGGCGGCCGGGCCGCCGCCCCCACCGGGCCGGTCAGCCGCCGAGCACGTCCGGCAGCCGGACCGCCTTGAACCGCCGGTCGGCGAAGTCGCAGTACCAGACCAGCTCGCCGTCCCAGGCCAGCCCGGTCGGATGCCCCGGCAGCCGCACCGTGGCGACCAACCGGCCCGACTCCGCGTCGACCGCGTGCAGCAGGCCGTCCTCGAACTCGGCGTAGAGCACGTGACCCTCGGCGTACGTGAGGCCCGAGGGCGACCCCACGACCGGGTGCTCCCGCTGCACCGTCATGGTCTCGAAGTCCCGTAGCTGGATCACCGCGGGCGCGCGCAGGCAGAGCCACACGCCCTCGGGCCCGGTCTCCATGCCGGTGACCCGGCCGTTGGAGGGCCGTACCGGCTTCGACCCGACGGTCTGGCCGGTGGCCGGGTCGATCAGCAGGATCCGCTTCGGCCGGCCGCCGATCTGGCACAGTTTTCCGTCCGCGTATCCCAGGTCGGCCCGCACGTCCGGGTACGCGAAGGACCGGCGTACCGCGCCGTCCGCCGGGTCGATCGCGAAGATCCGCGCGGCGTCCTGGTCGGAGTGCCAGAGCCAGGTGCCGTCCCAGGTCAGGCCGCACATGTAGCCGGCCGGGCCGGGCAGGCTGCGCACCACCTCGACGGGCGGTGCGATCGTCGAGCCGCTCACCGTCTCGTTCTCCCTTCGTTGGCTGACCCGGCCCGCGCCGGGCCGGCGGACCTGCGGGCGGCGTCAGTCGACGGCCGCCACCGGGGCGTTCAGCCGGGCCGTCAGCGCGGCGATGTGCGCGGGCGACGCGCCGCAGCACCCGCCGGCCACGGCGAGCCGGTACTCCACCGCCCAGCCGGCGACCAGGTCGCCGAACTCGGCGGGGTCGAGCAGCGGGCGCGGCCCGGGCGCGCCGTCGCGGCGGTCCTCCAGGTTCGGGTACGCGCCGATCGGGCCGTCGTCGGCGTCGCGCAGCGCCCGCAGGCACCGCTCGGTCGCCTCCGGGGCGGTGCAGTTGACAAGCACCACCTCGGCCCCGGCGGCGCGCACCGCGCGGGCGGCGTCCACCAGGGAGTCGCCGGACAGCAGCCGGCCCTGGTCGTCGCAGACGAAGGCGGCCCAGGCCCGGGCGCCCACCTCGCGTACCTGCTCCACCGCGATGCGTGCCTCGCGGGCGGTGTTCATGGTCTCCACCAGCACCAGCTCCACCCCGGCCCGGACCAGCTCAACGGCCAGCCAGCGGTGCTCCTCACGCAGCTCGTCGTCGGCCGGCACCAGGTCCGGCCGGTAGCAGTCCTCCACCGGAGCCATCGACGCGGCGATCCGGGTGCCGGGCGCGCCGGCCGTGTTGCGGGCGGCGAGCGCGACGCCGACGGCCGCGTGCACCATCCAGCCGAGGCCGGCGTCCTCCAGTCCGGCGCGGCGCAGCGCCCGCAGGTTGCAGCGCAGCGTGTTCGCGGTGAGCACCTGCGCCCCGGCGGTCAGGAACCGCTCGTGGACGTCGCGCAGCACGCGCCGCCGGCTGTCCGCCAGCAGCGCCGCGGTGCCCCACCACGGGGGCTGGTACGGCAGCCCGGCGCGCTGCAACTCGGTGGCGAGTCCTCCGTCGAGCACCACCGGGGCGCCGCCGGTCGTGAATGCGGACATGTCTCCTCCTTCGCGGGGCGGTAATGCCGGTCAGCGGGTCAGGCGCCGTCACGCAGCGCGGTGACCAGGTCCTCGACCAGGTCGGCCGGGTCCTCGATGCCGGGTGAGATCCGGATCAGCCGGTCGGTCAACCCGAGACGCCGGCGTACCTCGGGCGGCACCGGGCGGTGGGTCATCAGCGCCGGGCACTCGATCAGGGAACGGACGCCGCCGAGGCTGACCGCGGCGGTGAACAGGCGTACCCGGTCGAGCAGCTTGGCCGGGTCGCCGCGGTACTCGAAGGCGGCGAGCGCGCCGGGCGCGGTCATCTGCCGGGCCGCCACCGCGTGCTGCGGATGCGTGGGCAGGCCCGGATAGCTGACCGTCGCGACGCTCGGCTCGGCCAGCAGCGCCGCCACCACCGCGCGGGTGTTCTCCACCTGCCGGGCGGTGCGCAGGGACAGCGTCTTCAGGCCGCGGTGGGTGAGATAGCAGTCGAAGCCGCCGGGGGCGTTGCCGGCCACCGTGCGGTAGGCCAGGAACCGCCGGTGCAGCTCCTCGTCCTGGTAGACGAGCGCGCCGCCGAGCACGTCGAGATGACCGGCGACGGACTTGGTGGTGCTGTAGAGCGTGATGTCCGCGCCGTGCGCGAGCGGTCGTTGCAGCACCGGCCCGGCCAGCGTGTTGTCCACCACCACCAGGGCGCCGTGCCGGTGCGCGAGGTCGGACACCGCGGCGATGTCGGCGACCTTGAGCAGCGGGTTGGTGGGCGTCTCCAGCCACACCATGGCCAGCTCGGGACCGCATTCGGACAGCGCGCGGTCCCGCTCGGCCGGGTCGGCGAAGTCCACCGGCCGGACCGTCACGCCGCGCTCGGCGGCGGCGGCGAGCAGCTGGTGGGTGCCGCCGTACACGTCGTCGGAGGCGAGCACCAGCCGGCCCGGCGGCACCAGCGACAGCGCCGTCGTGGCGGCGGCCTGCCCGCTGGTGTAGACGGTTGCGTGCCGGGCGTCCTCCAGCGCGGCGAGGCACTCCTCCAGCGCCTCCCGGTTGGGCTGCTCGCCCCGGGCGTAGAAGTAGCGCGGCGGGTCCTGGGCGGTGCGGTCGTAGGTGGTGGCGAGGTGGATCGGCGGCACCACGTCGCCGGTGCCGGGCACTGGTCGCTGGCCGACGTGCACCAGCCGGGTGTCGAACCTCATGACGCTCCCTTCCGGGCGCTGCTCAGAGGAACCGGACGTCGGGGTGGTCGGCGGTCCAGGGACCCGGTCGTACGCCGGCGAGCAACTCGCCGACGAGGTCGATCTCGGCGGTGGTGTTGTAGACGCCGAAGGAGAGCCGGACCGTGCCGAGCAGGCCCATCTCGTCGAGGAAGGTGCTGGCGCAGTGCACGCCGCAGCGCACCGCCACGCCGTGCCGGTCCAGGTGCGCCCCGACGTCGTACGGGTGGATGCCCTCGACCACGAACGAGACGATGCCGCTGGGGTCGGCGGCCGGGTCACCGACCACCCGCACCCGGTCGATCGCGGCGAGCACGTCGACGGCGTGCCGGACCAGCGCCCGGTCGTGCCGGCGGATCGCGTCCCAGCCGAGGTCGCGCAGGTAGTCCAGGGCGGCGGCCAGCCCGACCGCGCCGGCCACGTGCGGCGTGCCGGCCTCCCACCGGGCCGGCCCGTCGAGGTAGCGGACCGGCTGGTCGGCCGCGACGCCCTTCACGGTGCCGCCGCCCACCTGGTACGGGGGCAGCCCGGCGAGCAGGTCCCGGCGGCCGTGCAGCACGCCGACGCCCATCGGCCCGTACGCCTTGTGCCCGGAGAAGCAGTAGAAGTCGGCGTCGAGGTCGCGCACGTCGACCGGCCGGTGCGGTACGGCCTGGGCGCCGTCGACCACCACCAGCGCGCCGGCCCGGCGGGCGGCGGCGGTCATCTCCCGTACCGGGTTGACGGTGCCGAGCACGTTCGAGACGTGGGTGACCGCCACCAGCGCGGTGTCCGGGCCGAGCGCGGCGGCGAACCGGTCGGCCCCGACCCGCCCGTCCGGTCCGGCCGGCACCACTGTGAGCGTGGCGCCCGTACGGTCGCAGAGCCGGCGCCACGGCAGCAGGTTGCTGTTGTGCTCCATGCCGGTCACCACGACCCGCCGGCCCGGCCCGGCCACCCGTTGCCCGGCGGTGTCCGCGACCAGGTTGACCGCGGCGGTGGTGCCGGCGGTGAAGAGCACCTCCTCCGGCTGCGCCGCGCCGATCGCCCGCGCGACGCTCTCGCGGGCCTGCTCGTACCGCTCGGTGGACTCCAGGCCGAGCCGGTGGTAGCCGCGCCCGACGTTGCTGTTCGCCCCGGTGTAGTAGTCGGTGATCGCGTCCAGGACGACGCGGGGCTTCTGCGTGGTGGCGGCGTTGTCCAGGTAGGCGACGAGGTCGCCGGCCCGGCGGGCCAGCAGGGGGAAGTCGTCCCGTACCGCCCTGGGCAGCGCCTCCGGATCGTGTCGCACCGTGTCCGTCATGCCGGCTCCTGTCGCTTGACGGCCGGTCGTCGGTGCCGGCGTACGCGCCGCGCGGGGTCGCCCCCGCGACGCGCACGGACGCCGTCAGGCGCTCGGGCGACGGAGGGCGGACCGGTCGTCCCCGTGGGACCACAGTGCTCGGGAGGTGCCGCACGGGCGCGGCGTGCCGGACGACGACGGGCCCCGACGAACGCCGAGGCTAGTTCAGAATAATATAGTGATCCGGTCCCGTCACCCCCTGGCGCGGGTCAGTGACCGGAGGTCGTCTGAGCGGCGGGCGCGGCGCCGGCGTCCAGGCCGAGCAGCTCGCAGCAGCGCAGCACCGCGTCGATGTCGCCCTCCAGCTTGAGCTGCCCGCCGACCATCGCCATCAGCGGCGTGACCCGCCCGGCGCCGATGCGCACGAACGTGGCCGCGTCGGTGGTCGCCACCATCGCCGGGTCGTCGGACGGCCCCTTCGCCACGCGCGGCACCCCGCCGGCGACGTCGATGCGGAAGACCTCGTCGTCGACCTGGAACTGGTAGCTCTCGTCGATCGGGGAGATCTTGTCCCACTGGAACATCGCCTCCACGGCGAGGAAGCCCCAGTGCGGGCGGACCGTGTCCTCGGCGTTCAGGTCACCGACGAACTCCAGGCCCCAGTGCGCGAGCCCGAGCACCATCGGCCGCAGCGCCTGCCCGGTCGGGGTCAGCTCGTAGGAGAGCCGGCCGCCGGTGCCGTGCACGTCGACCTGCCGCAGCACGCCCGAGTCGACGAGGAACTTGAGCCGGTCGGCGAGCAGGTTCGTGCCGATGCCGGGCAGGTCCGCGAGCAGTTCGCTGTAGCGCCGGGGACCCATCAGCAGCTCCCTGATGATCAGCAGCGTCCAGCGTTCGCCCAGCACGTCGAGCGCGGACGCGAGCCCGCAGTACTGGTGGTAGGAGCGCTTGCCGGCGAGGCCAGTCTGTGCCATTCCGCTATCGTATATTTTAGTCGGCTGTTTGCGCAGGTGGGGCCGCGCTGTCGAAGCGACCGGCCAGGCCCGGCGGACCGTTCGGCCAGCGGTCAGGCGGCGGCCCGGCGGCCGAAGAGCCCGCGCATCAGCACCGGCTTGGCCAGCTCCTGGAAGTCGAGGTCGGGGTCGAGCTCGCGTACCGTCCCCTCGATCACCAGCAGCGACAGCAGCGGGAAGATGAGTTCCGGCGCGGCGTGCACGCCGTAGCGGCGTTGCAGGTCGAACATCTCCGCGGCGAACGCGATCAGGCTGAACTCCCGGGCCGGCAGCCCGTGGCTGCGCTCCACCAGGTCGGCCATCCGGACCAGGAACGTCTCCACGTCGGCGTCCGGCCGCAGGCCGGTGCCGCTGCGCACCACGATCTCGGCGCAGTACCGGCCGCGCCCGATCGACATGTTCATGAAGAACTCCGCGAACAACCGGCGCAGCTCCTCGGTGAGCTGCACGCTGAACCCGGCGTCGAGCACCACCACCTGGGCGCCCCGGGTGAAGTAGAGGTTGCCCGGGTGCATGTCGCAGTGGACGAATCCGTCCACGAAGAGCATGTGGTAGATCGCTGTCATCGCGGAGGCGGCGAACCGCTTTCGCACGGCCGCCGACATCGACCGCGCCACGTCCACGTCGAGGTCCGGCATGAACTCCATGACCAGGCAGCGCGGCCGGCAGGCGTCGTCGCGTACGCCGGGCACCCGGACCCGGGGCACCACGGCGAGGTTCTCCTTGAGCCGGCGCAGGTTCTCCGCCTCCCGGGCGAAGTCGAGCTGGCCGAACACCGCTCCGCACATGTTCTCGACCACCTCCCGCACCGGGACGCCGCGCAGCATCGGCAGCCGGGCCATCACCCGGGCGCCGTGCCGCATCAGCGCGAGGTCGAGGGCCATCGTCGACTCGATGCCGGGACGGCGCAGCTTGAGCGCCACCTCGGCGCCGTCGGGCATCCGGCCGCGGTAGACGCAGGCCACGCTGCCGCTGGCCACCGGCGTCGGGTCGATCTCCGCGAACTCCGCGGGCGTCTCGCTGCCGTACGCCTCGGCCAGCGCCCGGCTGGTCTGCTCGGGGGTCATCGGGTCGACCCGGTCCTGGAGCACCGACAGCTCGTCGCAGAGCGCGGCCGGCAGCACGTCGCGCCGGGTGCCGAGCACCTGCCCGGCCTTGACGAACGTCGGGCCGAGCCGCATCAGCAACGTGGTGAGACGGCGGTACAGCAGCCGGCGGGCCGCCGCCCGGTCACCTCGGACCGCCTTGACCAGCGCCGCCGGCAGCACCGGCAGCAGGTGGGCGGCGCCGACCGCGCCGATCCGGGTCGAGCGGGCCAGCAGAGCGCGCGTGGTCGCCATGGACGTCAACCCTTCGTGATGCCCGGCACCTCGATCGCCCGGAGCTGCAGGGTGGTGAAGTCGCAGTACCAGATGCGGCGGCCGTCCCAGGTGATGCCGGTCGGGTTGCCCGCGACCGAGTAGGCGGCCACCTCCCGGCGGGCCGCCACGTCGTACAGGTTGATGGTGGCCGCGTCGCGGTCGGAGTAGACGAGGTAGCTGTCGGAGACGGTCAGGCCGGCGATCGGCTGCCGGACCGGGAACGTGTCGATCAGCCCGAAACCGTCCGGGTCGCGCAGGTCGACCTGGCGCAGGTCCTCGTAGCCCAGCCAGAGCCCGTGCCGGGTCGCCTCCAGCCCGCACAGCACGTTGCCGGGGCGCGGGTTGCCGAACTCGCCGAGCAGCTCGCCGTCCTCGGGATCGACCAGCCGCAGCACGCGGTCGTCGCCCGCCACCTGCAGCAGCCGCCCGCCGATCGTGGTCAGGTCGGTGCGCACGCCGGGGCAGTCGAGCCGGCGGACCACCTTGCCGCTGATCGGGTCCAGGGAGGCGATCTGGCTGGAGACCGCCTCGGAGAACCAGAGGCACTCCGCGGACCAGGTCAGGCCGCAGAGCTTGAGAGCGCCACGGACGGGAATGTCGCGGACGGTACCCACCGCGAAGGGCATCAGGACCTCCTCTGCCGGGACAGGCCGCACTCCAGCCGCCAGCCGGTCACGGCGCGGACGTCGCGCCGGGCCGGCCGGCGCAGGGCGACGGACAGCTCGTCGCCCTCGGCCACGTCGGTGTGCCGCAGCGGCCACACCCAGACCGCCCAGTTGCATCCGGGGTACGACGGGAAGTTGGACAGCGTCACGTCGTCGGTGAAGTCGGCGGTGAAGAAGCCGAGCACGGCGTGCAGCCTCCCCGGCGCGATGACCGGCAGCCGCTGCCGCAGCGTCTGCCGGGACGGCGACCGGCCGTCGAGCGCCTGGTCGAGCACCACTGTGGGCTCGGTCAGCAGCTTCGGCGGACGCTGGAAGAAGTGCAGCTGGGCCGCCGGGGCCACGAGCTCCTGCACCGGGTCGAGCCGGTAGCCGTAGAAGTCGCCGCCCCACAGCCCCCAGCCCTCGTCGGCGAACTCGGCCGCGGCCAGCCAGGTCCGCAGCAGCCGGGGCACCACCCGGCCGCCGGGGCGCAGGTGGCGGCGGGCGATCACGTGCAGCACCTCGGCCATCTCCTCCTCCGGGCCGAGGTTTCCCATCATCTCGGAGACCAGCACGTCCGCCTTGCGGGGCAGCCGGACCGTACGGGCGTCGCCGGTGACCAGGGTGAGCCGTCCCTTGAGGTCGTTGGCCTCGATGATGCGGGCCGCCGCCGCGGCGGTGGCCGGGTCGGCCTCGACCGCGTACACGTGCTCGGCGCCGTGCCGCAGCGCCAGCAGGGAGAGCGCGAGCAGCCCCGCGCCCACGTCGACCACCACGTCGCCGGGGGTGACGGCCTCCTCCAGCGCCCTGTCGTACGCCCGCAGCCGGGGCGCGTCGCCGAGCATCATCTGGTGCATGAGCAGCAGCCGCTGGTCCACGCGGTACCCCCTGAGCGCGCGTCCCTCCCGACCGCCGTAGCAGCCGGGAGGGACATCGTGACGGTACGTTGCTATTGGTTTTACTAGTAGAACCTCTGGCCGGCAGGCCCGTCAAGCGGACCCGTCGGTCAGGCGTTCACCGCGGCGTGCTCGCCGACCAGCGCGTCCCGCATCACCAGGTTGACGCCGGTGAGGCGAGCCTTCGGCTGCTCGTCCACGGTGACCAGGGCGGTGTCCGAGCCGTCCAGCTTGAGCTCGGTGCCGGTGGCCTCCATGCCGCGCATCTTGCCGTTGACGTGCACGGAGTTGGCGGCGTAGAGCGTCTCGTGCGGCGTGACCAGCTCGAACTCGGCGTCGATGTGCAGGTCGCCGGGAAACTTGAGCCGGCTGAGGCTGTCCTCGTTGCCCTCGCCCAGCGTGCCGCCGGAGACCCGCGGCCAGCTCGCCCGCAGCATGACCCGGCCACCCAGCTCCGGGCTGTGTCCGACGACCGCGACGCGGGCCAGCTGGGCGAGCACGCCCGGACCCTCGTCGTGCTTGTCCGGGCCGAAGAGCAGCACCTCGGCACCGGCCGCCTTGCGGTAGTCCCCGGCCAGGTCGACCCGCACCGTCTTGCCGTTGACCTCGACCTCGATCTGCCCCTCCAGCGAGGTCTGCATGATCATGGACGGGTCGACCAGCATGGACATGCACGGGCCGGCGCTGGGCGCGAAGAACAGGTTCGGCGTGATCCCGACCGGCTGGTTCTCGTCGTTGGCCGGGTACCACGCCTCCGGCAGCGTGGTGCCCTTGACGACGTTCGGCGCGGCCATCACGTCGAAGGGACCGTCACCGCGCGGCTTGCCCAGGTAGGGCCCGGTCAGCGGCTTCTTGAACGGCGGGACGCTGTCGACCACGCCGTAGATGTCGATGACGTTGCGGTGGGCGAGCCGCAGCGTGCTCGACTCCAGGATGCCGAAGCGGCGGATGTAGAACTCGGCCGGGAAGTTCTTGCCCGGCACGATCTGCCGCACGTGCCCGCTGTTGGGCAGGAACGGGTTGGACAGGACCTGGATGCGGTCGTCCAACTCGTAGCTGAACCCCTTGATGCCCACCTCGGGCGCGCTGATCAGCTCGGTGGCGAACTGCGCGTAGCCGTTCTCGTCGACCTTGTGCTCGAAGCCCGGCATGGGCCACTTGTTGAGCTGCACGAAGCCGGACAGGTTGATCGTCTCGCGGCGGCCCGAGTAGTAGTCCTCGCCGAAGACCACGGTTGCCGCGGCGAGGATGTGCGGGCGGATCGGCTTGGGTTCGAGGTTCAGGGACTCGTAGGTCTCTCTGGTGCTCAAGCCAGACACCTCCAATGTCTGTCGGCAGGGGTCAGCGGCGGTCTGAGGGCCGCTGGTGGACCGGACCCGACCGGTCCCGCCGAACTTCAAGCTATGTGTTTTTAAAGCGTGCTGTCAATGCCTGAGGCATCGTCAGGTGTCATCGGCCTCCAGAACGCGACGGCCCGCTCCCCCGGCGGGGAGCGGGCCGTCGCGGCGGCCGCCGGTCAGTCCGGCACGGCCGCCGCGCCGGCCGGCAGCAACGGCCGGGGCAGCGGCAGGGGCAGTTCGGCGGCGGGACTCGTCACGGCCCCCGGGGTGCCCGTCTCCAGCGCCAGCCGGCGCAGCAGGCCGAGCATCCGGTACCGGCCGCCGGTCGTCCCGACCGGCATCACCAGGGACTTGTCCACCAGGGCGGCGAGCACCACCCGCACGTCCGTGGGCCCGGACGGATGGGGCCGCCAGAACCGCTGGGCGGCCGCCAGGTCGAACACCCCCGGCAGCAACGCGACGCGCTGGAACAGACAACGCTCGGCCACGTCGAGGCGCTGGACGCTACGGTCGAGCATCGCCCGCAGCGACGTGTGGCGTGACTCCGGTCCGGCGGCGGGCGGGCGGAGTCCGTCCAGCGGTCCCTCCAGCTTGCGCAGCACCCCGTCCAGACTCTCGGTGGCCAGGCACGCCGCCGCCATCTCCAGGGCCAGCGGCAGGCCGTCGAGCCGGCGGCAGATCTCCACCGCGACCTCCGCGTCCCGCCGGTCGAGGCGGAACCCGGGGCGGGCCTGGGCCGCCCGTTCGGCGAGCAGCGCGACCGCCGGATTGGACAGGACCGACGGCCATCCGCCCGGCTGCGGCACCGGGAGCGGATGCAGGCGCTGGACCCGCTCGTACGGCAGCCCGAGCGGCTGACGCGAGCCGGTCAGCACCGCCACGTCCGGGCACGCCAGCAACAGCCGGTCGGCGACCACCGCACACGCGTCGACCAGGTGCTCGGCGTTGTCCAGCACCACGAGTGTCGGCTGGTCGCGCAGCAGTTCGACCGGATCCTCGGCGCCGTTGCCCCCGAGCATCCGGGCCAGCCGGCGTTCCAGCTGCCGCCGGTCACTGAGATCGAGCGTGTCCACCGTCAGGACCCCGCCGGTGAAGACGCGGGCGGCCTGGTGGGCGGCGCGCAGGGTCACCGCCGACTTGCCACAGCCGGGCGCGCCGGTGACGGTCACCGCGCGGTACTTCGCCAGCAGGGCCGCCAGGTCGGCGATGTCCCCGGCCCGCCAGTGCAGCGGCCCGGAGATCGGCCCGCAGCCGGGCCTGCGCCTTGCGGCCGGCACCGCCGGCGCCGGCCGGGGCACCGGTGGACGGCCGGCCGGGCGCACCAGCGCCCGGTGCACCGCCCGCAGTTCCTCCCCCGGGTCGACGCCCAGTTCGGTACGGAGCCGCTCGGTGATGTCGGCGTACCGGTGCAGGGCCACGGTCCGGTGCCCGCTGCTGCCGAGCACGGCCAGATAGTCGGCCTGGATCGCCTCGTGCAGGGGTTCCAGCCGGGCCAGCCGGGTGGCGGTGTCGAGCACCGCCGCGGCGCGTCCCAGCCGCAGCCCCAGACCGACGTAGCTGTGCGAGGTCGCCACCCAGGCCGCACCCAGGGCCTCCACCTCGATGTTGTCGTGCAGCAGCGAGCGCAGCTCACCGAGGGTCGGGCTGCGCCACAGGTCCAGCGCCTGCCCGAGCAGGTGGAACGCCTCCTCACGGCAGCCCTCGCCGATCCGCTTCTCGGCCTCGGCGACACAGCGGCGGAACCGCGCGACGTCCGTCTCGACGGTCTCGGCGCGCAGCGAGTACCCGGTGACGGTCGAGGCGATGACCCGTACCCGGCGCCGCGGCGGATGCTCCGGTTCGAGGACCTGGCGCAGCCGGGCCACGTACGTGTGCACGAGCGACCGGGCGCTCGGCGGGACCACGCCGCCCCAGACCGCCTCCTCCACCTCGCTCACCGGGACGCTGTCGCCCAGGCGTAACGCCAGAAGCGAGAGCACCGCCCGCTGCTTGGCCGGTCCGGGCTCCACCGGATGCCCCTTCCGCCGCACGCGCAGCGGACCCAACAGGTCGACCCGGTAACAGGCGCGACTCTCCATCATCTATCCCCCCAGGCTCAGCGTGAGCCCGAGACTGGCACATCCGGTTACCACGTCGCCACACTCAGCTATTGCTCAGGAAACTCGGCAGGCCAGGCCGCCAACCCGCCCGAGCAGCGTGATCACCGCCCGGGACGTGCGTAAAGGCCGCCGGGCGGAACGACGACGGCGGGGAGTTCTTTTTCATATGGCGAAGCTATTGATAGAAGTTGCGGGCCGTGCCGGGTTGCGTGACCCGGTTCCGACGAAGGCCCACCCTGAAAGGGATGCCGCCCACCTGGAGGCCCGTGTCGCGCATCCAGGATAGACAGAATGCTATATGAAATCTTAGTATTCTGGTGGCCGGATGACTCAGGTGAGGAGCACGAGGGCATGTTCGAGCGGTTCACCGACCGAGCGCGACGGGTTGTCGTCCTGGCCCAGGAAGAGGCCCGGATGCTCAACCACAACTACATCGGTACGGAGCACATCCTGTTGGGCCTGATCCATGAGGGTGAGGGTGTCGCGGCGAAGGCTCTGGAGAGTCTGGGTATTTCGCTGGAGGGTGTGCGTCAGCAGGTCGAGGAGATCATCGGCCAGGGCCAGCAGGCGCCGAGCGGGCA
>NZ_JAGPXP010000052.1:0-25565 GCF_018070485.1 Micromonospora sp. C41
GCCGTACCACGGGGATCGCCACGCCGTGCGCCGTCGATCAGCTGCCGAAGAAGACCTCGGCCTCGGCGTACCGCTCCAGCGGCACGGTCTTCAGCTCGCGGGTGGCGTCGGCCAGCGGGACCCGGACGATGTCAGTGCTCTGCATCGCGACCATCTTGCCCCAGTCGCCCTCGTTCGCGGCGTCGATCGCGTGGAGGCCGAGCCGGGTGGCGAGCACCCGGTCGAACGCGGTCGGCGTGCCACCGCGCTGGATGTGGCCGAGCACCACGGTGCGGGCCTCCTTGCCGGTCTTGGCCTCCAGCTGCTCGGCGAGCCACTGGCCGATGCCGCCCAGGCGGACGTGGCCGAACGCGTCCAGCTCCTGGTTGTGCAGCACCATCTGGCCGTCCAGCGGCTGGGCGCCCTCGGCGACCACGACGATCGGGGCGTACTGGTGCTGGAAGCGCTTCTCGACGTAGCCGGCGACCTGCTCGACGTCGAACTGCCGCTCCGGCAGCAGGATCACGTTGGCGCCACCGGCGAGGCCGGCGTGCAGCGCGATCCAGCCGGCGTGCCGGCCCATGACCTCGACCACGAGCGTGCGGTGGTGGCTCTCCGCGGTGGTGTGCAGCCGGTCGATCGCCTCCATCGCGATGTTCACCGCGGTGTCGAAGCCGAACGTGTAGTCGGTGGCGCCCAGGTCGTTGTCGATCGTCTTCGGCACGCCGATGACGTGGACGCCCAGCTCGTGCAGCTTGGTGGCGACGCCGAGCGTGTCCTCGCCGCCGATCGCGATCAGCGCGTCCACGCCCTGGGCGGCCAGGTTCTCCTTGATCCGCTCCACGCCGTTCTCGATCTTGAACGGGTTGGTGCGGGACGAGCCGAGGATGGTGCCGCCGCGGGGCAGGATGCCGCGCACCTCGGGGATGCCCAGCGGCTTGGTCAGGCCCTCGAGCGGGCCCTTCCAGCCGTCCCGGAAGCCCACGAACTCGTGACCGTAGGTGGCGACGCCCTTGCGGACCACCGCCCGAATCACCGCGTTGAGACCTGGGCAGTCGCCGCCGCCGGTGAGCACGCCGATACGCATGATCTGCTCATCCTCCTGGAGCATCAGGTGAAGCCCGGATAAGCCCCAGGATATGTGTCAGATCAGACCATCGGCGCCGTTGCCGGCCCGGGGCGGGCCGTCAGTGCGCACTGTAGTCGCCACAGGTGTACGCCGACACCGCACCCCGGGCCGTTCCGGACGACGGACGGCCCTACCCGTCAGTAGCTGACCTCGTGGTTCTCCCCCGCCTTCGGCGGCTTGCCGGTCACCGCCGCCCTGGCGAACCCGAGCAGGTTCACCACTGTGCTGCCGGGCGAGTCCCAGTACTCCGCCGAGCCGGCGTGCACCTTGATCAACGTGATCCCCGGCGTGTCCAGACCGTCCGGGAACCACACCTTGAGCAGCGGGTTCCACAGCTCCTTCGCCCGCTCGGGGTCCCACTCCTCGGTGGCGGTGCCGGCCACCGACACCCAGGCGTGGTGGCGCTGGTCGGAGAAACCGACGTTCACCTGGGGGTTGACCCGGATCTGCCGCACCTTCGCCGAGTCGGCGTATGCGAAGAACCACAGGTCCCCGTCGAACTCCGCCTCCTGCAGCCCCATCGGGCGGCTGACCAGACGACCGTCCACGCCGGTGGTGGTGAGCAGGCAGATCCGGGCGTCCCGGATCAGCTCGGTGACCCGGCGGCGGGCGTCCGCGGCGCTTGTCGGCTCATGGCTCATGGGGCACTCCTGTCTCGGATCGGCGTAGATGCCGCTCCCGTGCCCTGGGCGGAACCGGTCAAACCTCCCGCGCCGTCATCGCCCGCCACCGTGCCAGGTTGTGCCGGGCGTCGACGAGCGCGTCGTGCCGGTCCGCCTCGGCGTCCGGCAGCCGGGGACGCCCCCGGTCGTCCCAGAGCTGGCGCAGCTCCTTGGTGAACCGGGGGATCTCCCGGGGCAGCGCCGGCATCGCGCCCCAGAGCTGGGCCAGCACGACGTGGTCGTACGCGGCGTACCAGGCCCACAGCTCCAACTGCTCGCCCGGCCGGTCCCGCACCGGCTCCAGCAGGAAGTCGTGCAGGTCGTCACGGATGCGCGCGCGCGAGCGCCAGGCCCGGTCGGCCGGCGAGGGGAGCTTGTCCAGCACGTTGCGCCGCACCCAGGGCACCGCCCGGGAGTCGTCGAACTCGGTGGATACCGCGTAGAACTCGCGGCCGTACTCGTCGACGACGCCGATCGACACCAGGTCGACGATCCGGCCGTCCTCGATGAATTCGCAGTCGTAGAAATAGCGGTAGACCATCGCCCTCATCCTCGCCCATCACCGCCGGGGACCGCCCGCCGGGGCGTCCGCCGAGGTCGGCGGCGTGCCGGACACGGCCGGGCCATGGTCACGGAAGTGTCTCCGGGGGTGTACAGCACGCGACGGGACCGTCATGATCTGATGTGTACCGCCGTCGGGCGCCGAACCGGTTGAGCTGCCTTCGTACCGGGACTGACAGCTTCACCCGGTGTGCGAGTCGTGACTTCTGACCGGGGAGGGGTTGAGCCGTGGAGTCTCGCCTGCCGGAGCCGGGTGACGCGCTCACGGGCGTGGAGATGTTCGCCGGGCTCGAGCCGGAGGTGCGGCAGCGGGTCATCGCCGCGGCCGTACCGCGCACCTACCGCAAGGGGCAGCTGCTCTTCGTCGAGAACGACCCCGGCGAGTCGCTGATCGTCCTGCGCCGCGGCGCGGTCGCGGTGTTCCGTACCGCGCCGACCGGCGAGCGCGCGGTGCTGTCGGTGATCCGACCCCCGGACGTGCTCGGCGAGGTGTCCCTGTTGGACGCCTCCACCCGGTCCGCCTCGGCCGAGGCGATCGAGGACTGCGCCGCGCTGGCGCTGTCCCGGCCCGCCTTCATGGAGCTGGTGCACTCCAACCCGCGCATCCTGGACGCGGTGATGCGCTCGCTCGGCCAGCTGATCCGCCGGCTCACCGAGCAGAACGCCGACCACGTCTTCCTCGACCTGCCCGGCCGAGTGGCCAAGACGCTGGTCCGGCTGGCCGGCGAGAGCCAGGCCCCGATGATCACCATCGAGCTGAACCAGAGCCAGCTCGCCGAGATGGCCGGCGGCTCGCGGCAGAGCGTCAACCAGGCCATCGGCTCGTTCGCCAGCCGGGGCTGGCTGCGTACCGAAGGGCGCCGCATCGTGGTCACCGACGTGGCCGCGCTGCGCCGCCGGGCCGGCATGAACGACCGCTGAGCGACGACGACGCGGGGGCCGGCGGTCGTCCCGCCGGCCCCCGCGTCGTCGTGGTCGGACCGTCAGTCCTTGTCGCTGTCGGCCGGGGGCGCGCTCGGGCCCGGGCCGATCTTCGAGGGGTCGGTCTTCTTCGGCGGGGTCGTCGTGGTGGTCGTGGTCTCGGTCGATCCGCTACCCGCGGGCTGCTCCACCATTCCTTTTTCCTCCAGTTCGGCGAGGGTTACGGCGTCCACGTCGACCGTGTCGCCGACGGCCCACACCGTCCCCCGTGGATCGGTCCATGAGGCGGACAGCCGGACGTGCACGGCAATCTCCCTGTCGACGGGACTTCCTGCTAGGGGAGACTAGACCCGGCCGAACAGCCGTGACGTCCCGCCGACCCGTCGGGTACCCGACTGCGGCGGCCGCGCGGGACACTGGGGACCTCACGCGTACGGAGCCGGACATCGACCTCACCTGTGGACACTGCGCCCGGACCGCCGGGCCGGACGACCGTTTCTGCGGCGGGTGCGGCCGTCCGCTGGCGGCGTCCTGCCCGGGCTGCGGGCACGCCAACGACACCGGCGCGAACTTCTGCACCAACTGCGGTCAGCCGCTGCGCGACCACGCGGTGGCGGTACAGGAGGACCGCCGGCAGGTCAGCGTGCTCTTCATCGACATCGTCGACTTCACCACGTACGCCGAGCGGGCCGATCCGGAGCAGGCACGCAGCCTGCAACAGGTCTACTTCGCCACGGTGCGCCGGCTGGTGCACCAGTACGGCGGCGTGGTGGAGAAGTACATCGGCGACGCCGTCATGGCGCTGTTCGGCGCGCCGGTGGCCACCGACAACGACGCGCTGCGCTGCGTACGCGCCGGGCTGGAGCTGCAGCGCAGCCTGGCCCGCCAGCCGGCCGGGCCGCACCCGCCGCTGGGTTTCCGGGTCGGCATCGCCACCGGCGAGGCCCTCGTCGACCTGGCCGCGGCGCGCGACGGCGGCCAGGCGTTCGTCACCGGCGACGTGGTGAACACCGCCAGCCGGTTGCAGGCGCTCGCCCCGGTCGGCGGCGTGGTGGTCGACGAGAGCACGTGGGCGGCCACCCGGCGCGAGATGGAGTACGCGGACCAGCCGCCGGTGACGTTGCGCGGCCGGTCCACGGTGAGCCGGATCTGGCTGGCCGTGCGGGCACGGCCCCGGCGCGACGGGCAGACCGCCGAGCTGACCCCGATGGTCGACCGGGACCACGAGCGGGGCCTGCTGGTCAGCGCGTTGCACCGCACGCTGACCGAGCGCACCTCGCAGTTGCTCACCGTCTTCGGCCCGGCCGGGGTGGGCAAGAGCCGGCTGCTGCGCGAGCTGGCCCGGCACGCCGCCAGCCTGCCCGGCGCCCGGGTCACCTGGCTGACCGGCCAGTGCCCGCCGTTCGGCGAGAACGTCACCTACGCCGCGCTCGCCGACATCGTCCGCAGCTGGGCCGGGCTGACCGGCGCCGACGACCCGGCCACCGTCCGGGACCGGCTGCGCGAGCGGCTGGGGCGCCTCGCCGAGCCGCACGCGGTACGGCTGGCCGAGGCGCTGGGCCCGCTCGTCGGCGTCTCCGGCGAACGGCTCACCTCGGCCGAGACCGAGGCGGCGTGGCGGCGCTTCCTGCTCGCCCTGGCCGCGACCGGCCCCACGGTGCTCGTCTTCGAGGACATGCACTGGGCCGACGAGGCGATGCTGTCCTTCGTCGAGCAGCTCGGCGCGGCGGCGCGCAACGTGCCGCTGCTCGTCGTCGCGACCGCCCGGCCGGAGCTGCGCGAGCGGCACCCGGCCTGGACCGGCACGATCAGCGGGGCGATGTCCATCTCGGTGCCGCCGATGCACGACGGGGACATCGACACGCTCTACTCGCTGCTGCTCGGCCAGGCCACGCTGCCGCAGGACGCGCGGGCGCCGCTGATCGAGTTCGCCGACGGCAACCCGCTCTACGCCCAGGAGTACGCGCGGATGCTGCTCGACGGCGGGCTCGCCGAGCGGACCGCCGGGCTCGCGCTCGTCGACCCGGCCGGGGTCGCCGGGATGCCGCGTACCGTGCAGGCGGTCATCGCCAACCGGCTGGACCTGCTCGACCCGGCCGACCGCGCGGTGCTCCAGGCCGCCTCGGTGGTGGGCGTGCAGTTCTGGGCGGCGCCGGTGGCGCTGGCGCTCGGCCGCCCGACGGAGTGGGTCGAGCGCGCGCTGCACCACCTCCAGCGCCGGGACCTGGTCTACGAGCTGCCCGTCTCGACCATGCCCGGCCAGGCCGAGTACCGGTTCCGGCACGTGCTGGTCCGGGACGTCTGCTACCAGCGGCTGCCCCGCGCCGAGCGGGTCGCCCGGCACCAGCGCACCGCCGACTGGCTGGAGCAGCTCGCCGACGGCCGGCAGCACGACCGGGCCGAGGTGCTGGCCAACCACAGGTGGGCGGCGCACGAGATCGCCCGTACCGTCGGGCTGGACCAGGCCCCGCACGCCGCCGCGACCCGGTCCGCGCTGCACCGGGCCGCCCGCCGGGCGTACGAGCTGCACGCGCTGGAGACCGCTGCCACGCTCGTGGAGCGCGCGCTGAGCGTGGAGTGCGGACCGGACCCGGCGCTGGAGCTGTTCCAGGCCGAGCTGGCGTTCTACCGGGACCGCGACGGGTTCCTTGACGGCGGCGGGACCGCGCTGCTCACCACGCTGGCCGGCCGGCTGGCCGACGCCGGTGACCGGCCCGGCGCGGCGAAGGCGTGGCGGCTGCTGGCCACGGCGGCCTTCGCCCGGGCCGACCGCTCGGAGCTGATGCGCTGCCTGGATCAGGCGATCGGGCTGCACGCCACGCTGCCGGACAGCGAGGACAAGGTGGGCGTGCTGCTGGAGCTGGCCCGGGCGCACATGCTCGACGCGGAGACCGAGCCGGCGTGCGTGGCCGCGCGCAGCGCCGCCGAGCTGGCCGAGCGGCTGGGGCTGCCCGAGGCGCGGGCGAACGCGCGCATCACGCTCGCCGTGGTCCGCTACCAGGCCGGCGCCGAGGAGGCGTACGCGGAACTGGCCGAGGTGACCGAGGAGTGCCGGGTGGAGCGGCTGACCAGCCGCCGCCGCGCGGTGCACAACCTGGCCTGGGTGCTGCAGGAGGAGGGCGACCTGACCGGCTCGGCCCGGCTGGTCGACGAGCAGCGGTCCCTGGACCTGGCCGGCGAGCACGCGCTGACGGTGAGCTTCAGCGACCAGTGGGCCCAGTCGTACTACAGCGGGGACTGGACGGCGGCGCTGCGGATGGCCGAGGGGTCGACGCGACGCCCGACCGACGAGTGGGACCTGCACATCGTGGCCGTGTCCGGCTGGATCCGGGCGCTCGGCGACGACCCGGCCGGCCCGGGCGCCGGCGAGGACCTGGTGGACCAGGCGCTCGTCGCGGCCCGGCGCAGCGGCTTCCAGCGCGTGCTGCGCTCCACGCTGGCGCACGCGGCGCTCTGCCGCGCCGTGCAGGGCCGCCGGGACGAGGCGATGGCGCTGCTCACCGAGCTGGACGAGGACTGGCGGCAGACCAAGATGATCCCGTTCGCCGAGTGGGTGCCGGCGGTCGGTCACGTCGCCGCGCTGCTCGGCGGCGATGCCGCGGAGCTGGTGCGCGACCTGCTGGCCCACGCGCCACGGGTGACCCGCTGGGCGCGGGCGGCCGGGGGGTCGGCCGAGGCGGCGCTGGCCCGGCGGGCCGGGGACGCCGCGCGGGCGGGCCGGCTGCTCACCACCGCCGCCGAGGGGTACGCGGAGATGACCGACGTGACCGACCAGATGATCGCGTCCGCGCTGGCGGTCGGGCCGTTGACCGAGGCGGACCCGCCGGCCGCGGCGGCGACGCTGGCCCGGGTACGCGCGTTCGCCGGCCGGCACGCCGCCGGTGGGCTGCTGCGGATCGCCGGGGCGGGCTGAGGGTCAGGCCGGTACCGGCTGGCGCGCCCCGGCGCCCTTGGCCTTCTGCGCGTACGTGTCGACGTACTCGCGGCCGGACAGCTCCATCAGCTCGTACATGATCTCGTCGGTGACGGCCCGTTCGACGAACCGGTCACCGGCCATCCCGGCGTAGCGGGAGAAGTCCAGCGGCGGCCCGAACCGGATCCGCACCCGGCCCAGGTTGGGGATGATCTGGCCGGTCGGCTGGATGGCGTCGGAGTTGAGCATGGCCATCGGGACCACCGGGGCGCCGCTCTCCAGCGCCAGCCGCGCCACCCCGGTCTTGCCCCGGTAGAGCCGGCCGTCCGGCGACCGGGTGCCCTCCGGGTAGATGCCGGCGATGCCGCCGGCCCGCAGCACCGACAGCTGGGTGTCGAGGGCGGCACGGGCGGCCCGGCCGCCGGAGCGGTCGACCGGGATGGTGCCGGAGCCGACGAAGAACATCTTGGTGAGCCAGCCCTTGAGGCCCCTACCCGTGAAGTATTCGGCTTTGGCGATGAATGTGACTTTTCGCTTGACGATCAACGGAGTGAAGATCGAATCCGAGAAGGAGAGGTGATTGCTGGCGAGGATCACCGGCCCGGTGTCCGGCACGTGCTCCAGTCCCTCGACCTGCGGGCGGAAGATCAGCCTCAGCAGCGGGCCGAGGATGATGTACTTCAGCAGCCAGTACAGCACCGGCGTCCTTCCCGTGTCGGTGGCGGCGGGCGGGTCGCCGCGTGGCCCCGGAGGCGCCGTCGGCGCCCGGAGGAGTCCGGGAAGAGGGTACGAACGACGAGCGGCACGCCACAACGCACTCCCGGAACCGGGTGCCGACGTGTCACGATTCAGGGCACGGGCAGGGATCGGCGAAGGGGGTGTCCGGTGTCAGGGGGCGGGCCCCGTCGGGGACGGCGGGACAACGGGCTCGACGCGGCCGAGTACGCGGTCGCGGGCGACGTCGATCCACGCGTCGGCGAGCACCTGCTCGACGTGCTCGCCGCCGGTGGCATCGCGGCCTACCTCCAGCCCTCGGCCGACCTGAACCCGGTGACCCGCACCACCACCGTGCCGGCCCGCCCGGTCGACCGGCTCTACGTCGACAGGTCGCACCTGACCACCGCCCGGGACTACCTCACCCAGCTCGCCGACGAGGGCGGCGGCGAGCAGCCGCGCGCCGACGAGCCGGACATCGAGGCCGAGTGGGCGAAGATCGTCGCCGGGTTCCACACCGCGCCGAGCGCCGGCAGCCACCCCTGGCCCGCGGCAGAGGACGTGGACGACCCACCCCCGCCGGGCGCCGCCGCCGGCAGCCGCCCCGAGGAGCCGGCCGGGCCGACCGCCACCGACGTGCGCCGGCTGCCGTACGCGGCCGACATCTCCGGCGTCTCGCTCAGCCGGGACCGGCACGACGAGCCCTCGCTGCTGGACGGCCTGGACACGTTCGGCGCCAACCTGCCCGACGAGGCGTCGGACGAGGAGCACTACACCCCGCCCCCGCCGCCGCCGCTGCCCCGCTTCTCCAAGTACGCGGTGCTCGGCGTGGCCTGCATCGTGCTCGGCTTCCTGCTGTTCCTGTCCCCCACCGTGGTGTCGCTGGTCGACCCGTCGGTGGTGACGCTGCTCGGCTTCTCCGGCATCCTGGCCGGTTTCGTGATGCTGATCTGGCGGCTGCGCCCCGGCGACCGGGACGACCACGACCCGGACGACGGCGCGGTCGTCTGAGGTCGCGCCGTCCGGCTCTGCCCGGATGGCGGGACGCCGCTCGCCCCTGGGCCGGGACGTAACAAGCGTGTAACTTACAGTCAGTAGGAATAGGCTGAACGTCACGTCCCGCACCGGCTGTCCGGCTTGCGTCTCTTCCGGGTCGCCGGTCCCCTGCTGAGCGGAATGCCCGATGCGACAGAGCCCCCTGGTGGTGGTGGCCAACCGCCTCCCCATCGACGACAGTGTGGCGCCCGACGGCGCCTTCGAGTGGCGCCGCAGCCCCGGCGGCCTGGTGAGCGCCCTGCACCCGCTGCTGCGGCAGACGCCCGCCACCTGGGTCGGCTGGGCCGGCGGCACCGGTCCCGCCCCCGCGCTGCCGGACGTGGACGGCGTCCGGATGCACACCGTCCCGTTGAGCGCCGAGGACTTCCGCGACCACTACGAGGGCTTCGCCAACGCCACCCTCTGGCCGCTCTACCACGACGCCGTCGAGCAGCCGGAGTACCACCGCCGGTGGTGGGAGGCGTACCAGCGGGTCAACCAGCGCTTCGCCGAGGCGGCGGCCGAGACGGCCGAGCCCGGCGGCCTGGTCTGGGTGCAGGACTACCACCTCCAGCTGGTGCCCGGCCTGCTCCGCGACCTGCGACCGGACCTGCGGATCGGCTTCTTCCTGCACGTGCCGTTCCCGCCGCCGGAGCTGTTCATGCAGTTGCCGCGCCGCGCCGAGCTGCTGCGCGGCATGCTCGGCGCCGACCTGATCGGCTTCCAGCGGGCCCAGGCCGCGCACAACTTCGCCCAGCTCGCCACCAAGGTGCTCGGCCTGCCCGCCACCGACCGGCGGATCGGCGTCGACGGCCGGGTGGTGCGCATCGGCGCCTTCCCGGTCGCCATCGACACCGCCGAGATGTCCGCGCTCGCGGCCCGCCCGGAGGTCGCCGAGCGGGCCCGCCGCCTGCGGCAGGACCTGGGCCAGCCGGAGCAGGTGATCCTCAGCGTCGACCGGATGGACTACACGAAGGGCATCGAGCAGCGGCTCAAGGCGTACCGCGAGCTGCTCGCCAGCGGCGACATCAAGGTCCGCGACACCGTGCTGGTGCAGGTGGCGGTGCCCAGCCGCGACCGGGTGGCGCAGTACCAAATCCTGCGGGACCGGGTCGAGCACCAGGTCGGGCGGATCAACGGCGAGTTCGGCCGGGTCGGCGAGCCGGCGATCCACTACCTCTCCCAGCCGTTCGACCGGGCCGAGCTGGTCGCGCTCTACCGCGTCGCGGACGTGATGGCGGTGACGCCGCTGCGCGACGGGATGAACCTGGTCGCGAAGGAGTACGTGGCGGCCCGGGTCGACGGCACCGGCGCGCTGCTGCTCAGCGAGTTCGCCGGCGCCGCCTCCGAGCTGGAGCAGGCGTACCTGGTCAACCCGCACGACCTCGACGGCCTCAAGCAGGGGCTGCTGGCCGCGCTGCGGGCCGGCCCGGAGGACGTGTCGGCGCGGATGCGCGCGATGCGCGACCATCTGGCGCGCAACGACATCCACGCCTGGGCGGCGTCCTACCTGAGCGCGCTGGAGGAGAGCGGGTCGCTCGCCGGCCGCCGCGCCGCAACCCGCTGAGCCGGCGCCCCGGCGCTCACCCCGCCGCGGACGCCGGGTCCTTGTCCAGCCAGTCCAGGATCGCGTCGATCGGCTCCCGCCAGCGGGCGTCGAGCATCAGGTCGTGCCCCATGCCGGGGAAGAGCAGCGGCGCGGAGGCGTACCGCTGGGCGGCCCGGATCAGCGCGGACGCCGGCACGACCCGGTCGTCCGGGCTGCCCAGCACCAGCACCGGTGGCCGGCCCACCGCCGGCTCCGGCCCCCGGCCGGTCAGCAGCTGCCACTGCGCCCGCCGCCCGGCCCGGCCCAGCCGGGCCAGGTGCCGCCGGGCGTCGGCGTCGGGCAGCTCCCGGCTGAACAGCTGCCGCCGGTGCAGCCGCAGCCCGGCGCCGAAGACCGCCGGCAGGGTCCCGGCCGGATTGCGCCGCAACGCCGTGCCGAACGTCGCCCAGCCGCCGAGCACCGGCGCCACCAGCACCGCGGCCCGCGCCGGGTAGCGGGCCAGCGCGTGCGCCACGACCCGGGCGCCGGCGCCGTGCCCCACCAGCACCGCCTGCCGCGGCAGGCTCGCCGCCACCTGCGTCACGTCATGGGTGTACGAGCGCAGCGTCGCCTCCGGCGCCGGCTCGCTGCCGCCGTGCCCGCGCAGGCTCAGCGCGTACGCCGGGAAGCCGCGACCGGCGGCGTGCCCCAGCCAGTGCTCGGCGAACGCCCACGCGCCGTGGCCGAAGCCGGGTACGAACAGCAGCGGCGGCTTCGCCTCCTCCCGCTCGGGTACGGCGGCGAGAACCTCCCGGCGGGCGGGCCGCTCCGGCCGGGCCCACTCCCAGGACCGGACGACCCGCACACGCTCAACCGTCATTTGACACCCTCCAGCTCGTGCAGCGCCCGCTGGAGCGCACGCAGGTAGTCGGCGTGCCCGACCTCGAACCAGTGCCGGGTGCTGTCCTTGACCTTGGCCGAGTACCGCTCGCCGAGGCCCGCGCGGACCTTGCGTTCGAACGCGGCGGCCCGCTCCGGCCGGGTGGCGCGCAGCGTGAGCAGCCGGGCGAACAGCACGCTCTGCCAGTGCGAGATGGGGAAGATGCCGGAGTCCGGCTGCACCAGGCCGACCACGGCGAGCGTGGGATGCCCGGCGGTGAACGCGTTGAGCCACAGCCGGGGCCGCCCGGACCCGTCCTCGTCGCCGAGCACCTGTCCCTTGAGGAACTCGAAGCGCGGCAGGTAGCCGGTGGCGAAGACGACCAGCTCCGGGTCGATGCGCCGGCCGTCGGTCAGCTCGACCGCGCGGTCGTCGAACCGGGCCACGTCCGGCACCGGCGTGACCTCGCCGTGCCCGACGTAGTAGACGAGCTGGCTGTTGGCGATCGGGTGCGTCTCGTAGACGCGGTGGTCGGGCTCGGGCATGCCGAACCGGGTCAGGTCGCCGACGGTCAGCCGCAGCGTCCAGTGGTAGAGCCACTGCCGTACCCGCAGTGGCACCCGCAGCGCCAGCAGCGTGTCGTTGACCTGGTCGGCGGGGCGGCCGAGGACGTACTTCGGGGCGTACCAGTAGCCGCGCCGGGTGGAGTGCCAGCAGTGCGACGCCTGCTGGGCCGCCTCGACCGCGATGTCGCAGCCGGTGTTGCCGGCGCCCACCACCAGCACCCGCTTGCCGCGCAGCTGCGCCGGGTCCTTGTAGGACGAGGCGTGCATGACCTCGCCCCGGAACTGCTCCAGCCCTTCGTAGCGGGGCAGCTTCGGCGACCAGTTGTGCCCGTTGGCGAGCACCACGGCGGCGTACCGGGAGGTGCGTTCGGGGCCGTAGCCGCCGGTGCTGCGCGTGGTCACGTCCCACCGGTCCCCCTCGACCGGCTCGACCCGGACCACCTCGGTGCCGAACCAGACGTGCTGGCGCAGGTCGAAGTGGTCGGCGTACCGCTCGAAGTAGGACAGCAGCTGGCTGTGGTGCGGGTAGTCCGGCCAGTCGTCCGGCATCGGGAAGTCGGGGAACTGGGTGAACGGCCGGGACGAGATCAGGTGCGTGCTGGCGTACACCGGGCTGCGGTCGTGCCGCCAGTTCCAGGCGCCGCCGACGCCTGTCTCCCGCTCGTAGCAGTCCACGCCGAAGCCGGCCTCGCGGAGGTTCTTGACGGCGGTCAGGCCGCTGGCGCCGGCGCCGATGACGCAGACCGTGTCACCCCGGTCGGAGACCGGGGTGACACGGCTCGATGCGACCGTGGAGTCCGGATCGGGGTGGCCGGGGTCGGTGGAGGAGGACACCGCGAAATCCTGCCGAGAATGCCAGCGGTTGTCCAGCCACCGATTTCGCCGCCGCCCACCCGCTCGACTCGCTTGACACAGCGTCACCGCCGACCCGGTCACCGAGCGTGAATGGACCGGCCGCGCCGGAGGCGTACCTCGTGCGCCCTTTGCTCTGCCGCCACGGACGCGGCACCGGCGGGAGCTGGCCTGACGCCTCTCGGCCGGCCGGCCGGGAGGCGGCCGCCGATCACGACAGGTAACTGATGCGCATGTGGCGGCAGAGCAAAGGCGGCGAAGCGGTTGTCCTGCCGGCCGCCGGGTCCGTGACCGTGCGTCACGGCCGGCGGTCCGCGGCCGTCAGGCGGTGGGCAGCAGCAGGTCCACCAGGACCGGGAAGTGGTCGCTGGCGCGACGGGTCAGCGGCGTGTCCACCACGTCGTAGTCGACCACTGTGATCCGGGGGTCGACGAACAGCGCGTCGATGCGGCGGCGCGGGTCGGCGCAGGAGAACGTGTGCCGGTCGGCCCGGTCGGCGGCCAGCGCCGCGTCGGTGAGCCCCTCGGCGACCGTCCGCCAGGCCGGCCCGTCCGGGCCCTCGTTGAGGTCCGCGCCGGCCACCACGGGCAGCGTCGACGCGGCCAGCTCCCGCTTGAACGCGGCCGCCTGCGCGGGCCGCTCGGCCGGGTCGGTGGACAGGTGCGAGCCGGCCAGCAGCACGTCGACGCCGCCGACCCGGCAGCGCGCGTACGCGGCGCCGCGCATGTGCCGCCCCGGCGTCAGCGGATACCGCTGGCAGCTGGTTTCGGTGACCCGCACCCGCAGGCTGGTCAGCAGCACGTTGCCCAGCGACGGCAGGCCACCGGCCGCCACGACCATGCCGAACGACTCGGCGAGCGCGGCGCACTTCTGCCGCCACCGGAACCGGCGCGGTCCCTCCTGGACGATCACCACGTCCGGCTCCGCGCCCCGGACCACCTCGGCCAGCGCGGCGGTGTCGTCCCGCTGGCCGTGGACGTTGTACGACAGCACCCGCAGCGGCACACCCGAGTCCGTCATGTCAGATCCGCCGGGCCAGGTCGGCGGCGCCGATCACACCTGCGGTGTTGCCCAGCTCGGCCGGGCGTACCTCGGCGACGGGCAGGCGGCTGCGCTGGGCCAGCGCCTCGGCGAACGACCGGCGGGTCGGGCCGAGCAGCAGGTCACCGGCGTCGATCACGCCGCCGCCCACCACCAGCACCTGCGGGTCGAGGATCTGCGCCATGTCCGCGAGGCTGGTGCCGAGCCAGCGGCCGACCTGGGCGAACGCCTCGGTGGAGACCGGGTCGCCGCCCTTGGCCGCGGCGGTCACCATCGGGCCGGTGATCGACTCGGCCTCGCCGTCGGCCAGCTCCAGCAGCGCGGTGGCCCGGTGCGGCTCCTGCCGGGCGGCGGCGCGGGCGAAGCGGACCAGGGCGCTGCCGCTGGCGTACTGCTCGATGCAGCCCAGCCGGCCGCAGCCGCACTGGTGGCCGTCCGGCACGGTGAGCATGTGCCCCAGCTCGGCGGCGATGCCGTTGGCGCCGCGGACCAGGCCGCCGCCGAGCACGATGCCGCCGCCGACGCCGGTGCCGATGGTGAACATGACCATCGAGTCGTCGGCGTCGCGGGCCGCGCCGTAGCGGAACTCCGCCCAGGCGGCCACGTTCCCGTCGTTCTCCACGATCACCGGCAGGCCGGTGGCGTCCCCGACGTACGTGCGCAGCGGCTCGTCCCGCCAGGCCAGGTTCGGGGCGAACAGCACGGTGGAGCGGGAGGCGTCGATCCAGCCGGCGGCGCCGATGCCGACCGCCTCGACGGCGTGCCCGGCGGCCAGTTCGGTGACCACCTCGATGATGACGTCGCGGGTCTTGGCCACGTCGTCGGCGGGGGTGTCCCGTCGCGTCTGCACGAGTACCGTGCCGGCGTCGTCCACGACACCGCCGGCCACCTTCGTGCCACCGACGTCGACTCCGATGGTCAGCGTCACCGCTGCCACTCCCCTCTGCTGTGCTGCCCGGGGACCGGCCGAACCAGCCGTACGGTCCCGGGATGTCCGGTGGTCAGGCCCCGTCGCCTGGTGCGTCCGCGCCCACCTCTCCGGACGCCCGCGAGGCGGGCACCACGGGACGGCCGGCCGGTGGCCGGCTCGTCGCCGGCTCCGGCGGCCCGGCGGCGTCGGCGGCGGCACCCGAATCGGCCGCGCCCTCCCCCCGGGTGGCGGCGGACCACACGTCCTGCTCGGGTGCCGGCTGAGAATCATGCCCGGTACGGGTCGCCTCGCGCCACACGTGGTCCCCGGATCCGTCCGCCGCGGCGGTGCCGTCGTCGGCGGTTCGCTCCGGCTCGGCGGGGGTGAACGCGCGCAGCAGGCTCGCCACGCCGGCCGCCAGGTCCCCGGCGCCGGTGGCGAGCCGCTCGGCGAATTCCGGACTCGGGTCGCGCAACGCGGCGATACCGCGACAGACGGGGCAGACACAGCATTCCGGCGAGCCGGTGGCGAAACCGGCGGGCGCGGGCGTCTCCGGAGCGGGCCCGGCGCCGGGCGGGGTGTGACCGAGGACACCGGAGAGGATCCCACCGAGCGGACCCCAGGCGCCGGAGCCGGGCGCGGCGGCGGCCATCTTCGCGCCGGCGAGCAGGGTGGCGACGAGGCGCTCGGCCTCTTCCCGGGCCGAACCCGGATCAGTGGTGCCCATGGTTCGGCTCCTCCAGCGTGACTACCGGGACGGTCGGGTCAGTGCGCCGCACCGGGTGCTTCTACCCGGCGCTTGAGCTGCTTCAACGCCGTATCCATGATCATTTTCTCGGCCTTGCGGCGGAACATGCCGAGCATCGCCACGGACAGCTCCACCTCCAGCGTGTAGGTCACCGTGGTCGTCCCGTCCGGGTTGCCCACCAGGTCGTACGACCCGCGCTGGGACCGCTGCATCTTCGACGGGGCGACCAGGCGCCACTCGATCCGGGAGATGTCCTCGGCGTACTCGTAGGCCAGCACGTACTCGTCGGCCAGCACGCCCGCGTCGAGGGTGAACCGGACCTGGCTGGCATAGCCGTCCTCGTACTCCTCGATCACCTCGGCCTCGCGTACCGCCTCGGTCCACTCGGGGTAACTGGGGAAGTCGCAGATGACGGCCGCCACCCGATCCGGTGACGCGCCGATGATGATCGACTGGGTGGAGGAGTCCGCCATGGGGGGAGGCTACCCGGCCGCGTCCCGCCCGGCGCCGCTCCACCCGCCGACGGGCCTCCCACCAGCCGGTCGGCCAACCTCCCTGGCCGACCCCCCGGGGTGTGCGGGTAGGTTTCGACAGAGCCGACCAGGCCGGCCCCCGCCGGTAGAGCACGAGGGAGTGCAGGTGCGCGAGTTCTCCGTCCCGCCGATCGTCACCGTCGGCGACGCGGCCAACCTGACCGACCCGGTCTGGGAAAACGCCGAGGTCGCCCCGGACACCGTGCAGTTCGTCCGTCCCGGCGCGGGGACGGCGCGCGAGGAGGTGACCTGCCGGCAGTTCCGCGACGAGGTGGTCGCGGTGGCCCGGGGCCTGATCGCGGCGGGCGTCTCCCCCGGCGACCGGGTCGGCCTGATGAGCCGCACCCGCTACGAGTGGACCCTGTTCGACTACGCGATCTGGGCCGCCGGCGCGGTCACCGTGCCGATCTACGAGACCTCCAGCGCCGAGCAGGCCGCCTGGATCCTCGGCGACTCCGGCGCCGTCGCCGTGGTGGTGGAGAGCACCGCGCACGCCACCCTGGTCGCCGGCGTCCGGGACCGGCTGCCCGAGCTGCGCGAGGTCTGGCAGATCGAGCTGGGCGCGGTGGACGACCTGGTCACCGCCGGCGAGGCGGTCGACCCGGCCGAGGTCGAGACGCGCCGCTCCATGCTCAAGGCCGGCCACGTCGCCACGATCATCTACACCAGCGGCACCACCGGCCGGCCGAAGGGCTGCGTGCTGACCCACCGCAACATCTACACCGACATCGCCAACGCGGTGCCGGTGCTGCCGAACCTGTTCCGCCCGGGCGCCTCGACGCTGCTGTTCCTGCCGCTCGCGCACGCCTTCGCCCGGCTCATCCAGGTCGGCGTGGTGCACGCCCGGGCCACCATGGCGCACTGCGCGGACACCAAGAACCTGGTCGCCGAGCTGCAGGACGTCAAGCCGACGTTCGTGCTCTCCGTACCCCGGGTCTTCGAGAAGGTCTACAACGGCGCGCGGCAGAAGGCCGAGTCCGAGGGGAAGGGCAAGATCTTCGACCGGGCGGAGAAGGTCGCCATCGCCTGGAGCGAGGCGCAGGAGCTGCCCGGCGGTCCCGGCCTGGGCCTGCGCGCGCAGCACGCCCTCTTCGACAAGCTGGTCTACCGCAAGCTGCGGGCGGCGATGGGCGGCCGGTGCCGCGACGCCATCTCCGGCGGCGCGCCGCTGGGCGCGCGCCTCGGGCACTTCTTCCGCGGCATCGGGGTGACCATCTGCGAGGGGTACGGCCTGACCGAGACCTCCCCGGCCGCCGCCGCGAACCTGCCCACCGGCACCCGGATCGGCACCGTCGGCCGCCCGCTGCCCGGCGTCACCATCCGGATCGAGGACGACGGCGAGGTCCTCATCGCCGGCGACATCGTCTTCCAGGGCTACTGGCACAACGAGGCGGCCACCGCCGAGGCGATCAGCGCCGACGGCTGGTTCCGCACCGGCGACCTCGGGCACCTCGACGAGGACGGCTACCTGAGCATCACCGGCCGCAAGAAGGAGATCATCGTGACCGCCGGCGGCAAGAACGTCGCCCCGGCGGTGCTGGAGGACCAGGTACGGGCGCACCCGCTGATCAGCCAGTGCGTGGTGGTCGGCGACCGGCAGCCGTTCATCGCCGCGCTCGTCACCATCGACGAGGAGGCGCTGCCGAAGTGGCTCGCCGCGCAGGGCCGCCCGGAGACCACGAGCATCGCCGAGCTGCGCGAGGACGCGACGCTGCGCGCCGAGGTGCAGGGCGCGATCGACCAGGCCAACCAGGCGGTCTCCAAGGCCGAGGCGATCAAGGTGTTCCGGATCCTGCCGCAGGACTTCACCGAGACCACCGGTGAGCTGACCCCGTCGCTGAAGGTCAAGCGGCAGGTCGTGCACAAGACGTACGCCTCGGAGATCGCGGAGATCTACCAACGCTGACTACGATCCGTCACGTGCCCGCCTCCACATCCGGCCAGCCGCAGACGCAGCCCCTCGCGGTCGCGGCCCGCGCGGTCCTCCTCGCGCTGGTCGCCGCCCTGACCCTGTTCGCCACCCGCGACGCCGCCCAGCTCTGGTGGATCGCCCTGCTGGGCGTCGCGGGGCTGCCCGCCGTGCTCGCCCCACAGCACCGGCTGCTCACCCCGATCAGCAGGTTCGCCGAGGTGGTGGTGCTCGGGCTGGCCGCCAGCCAGGTCGCCGCCGACACCCACCTCACCGGTGTCACCGGGGGCGTTGGCGCCTCGGCGGTGCTGCCGTACCTCGCGGTGCCGGTCACCGTGACCGCGCTGAGCCGCCGGTTCCGCGAGGGCGCCGCGCTGCTCGCGGTGGCGGCGGCGACGCTCGTGGCGAGCGCCGCGTTCACCCGGGTCGACGGCGGCGCGCAGCTCGGTCAGGTCGGCTACCTGGCGGTCTGCGCCCAGTGGCTGATCCTGGCCGGTCTCGGCCTCTACACCGCCGGCACGCTCCAGCGCGTGATGCGGGTCCGCGGCGAGGGCAAACCCCAGCCGTACGCCGAGGCGACCCGGCTGCTCACCCAGCTGCGTACGGTCGCCCGCCAGCTGCCCGGCGCCACGCTCGACCCGGGCGGCATCTCCGAGCACCTGCTGGAGGAGCTGCGGGTGGTGGCGAAGACCGACCGGGGCGCGGTGCTCTCCGCCAGCGGTGGCGGCCGGCTGGTGGTGCTGGCCCAGATCGGCGCGGACCGGGTCGACTGGGAGACCACGCTCGACGCCGACTCGGCCATCGCCGACGCCTGGGCCAGCCAGCAGCCGACCGTCTCGTCCCGGTCGCAGGCCCGGTCCCGGCACTCCGGCGAGGTCTCCGCGCTGATCGTGCCGCTGGTGGCCGGCGTACGCACGGTCGGCCTGGTGGTGATCGAGGCGGACACCGCCGCCGCGTACCCGCCGCCGGTGGTGTCCCGGGTGACCGCGCTGACCGGCCCGGCGGCGCTGCGGCTGGAGGCGGCGCTGCTCTTCGACGAGGTGCGCTCGCTGGCGACCAACGAGGAGCGGCAGCGGCTGGCCCGGGAGATCCACGACGGGGTCGCCCAGGAACTGGTCATGGTCGGGTACGGCATCGACAACGCCCTGGCCACCGTGCACGAGGACGCCGACGAGACCGCCGACTCGCTGCGCACGCTGCGCCAGGAGGTGACCCGGGTGATCACCGAGCTGCGGCTGAGCCTGTTCGAGCTGCGCAGCGAGGTGGACCGGCACGGTGGCCTGGCCGCCGCCATCGCCGAGTACGCCCGCACCGTCGGCGCCTCCGGCGGCCTGCGGGTGCACCTGTCACTCGACGAGTCCACCGCCCGGCTGCCGGCCGCGACCGAGGCCGAGTTGCTGCGCATCGCGCAGGAGGCGGTGACGAACGCCCGTAAGCACGCCGGCGCGTCGAATCTGTGGGTCACGTGCGAGGTGGATCCCCCGTACACCCGAATCGAAGTGTCGGATGACGGTCACGGCATCGGTGACCAGCGCCCGGACGGGCACTATGGCCTTGCGATCATGGCCGAGAGGGCGGAACGTATCCGAGGCCGGTTGGAGATCAGGCCACGTCGACCCAGTGGGACGACAGTGGCCGTGGTGCTCGGCTCGTCGCCCCGGCGCGATAAGGTGCGCGGCAGCGCCGCAGCAGCAGAAGGGGAGTAACCCGAGGATGACCAGCAGTCCGACACCGGCCACCCGTACCAAGGTTCTCCTAGTCGACGACCACGACCTCATCCGTAAGGGTCTTCGTCACGCGTTCGAGCGTGACCGTCAGTTCGAGGTCGTGGGCGAGGCCGCCACCGCCGCGGAGGGCGTGCGCCAGGCCGGCGCGCTCCAGCCCGACGTGGTGATCATGGACCTTCGCCTGCCCGACGGCAGCGGCCTGGAGGCCACCCGCGCCCTGCGCAAGTCCAGCGCGTCGATGGGCATCGTCGTGCTGACCATGTACGCCGGCGACGACCAGCTCTTCGGCGCCCTGGAGGCCGGCGCGAGCGCGTTCGTGCCGAAGACCGCGCCGGCCGACGAGGTGGTCGCCGCCGCCCGGCACGCCGCCTCCTCCCCCAGCGCGTTCACCGCCGCCGACCTGGCCGAGGCGATGAAGCGCCGGCTGGCCCCGTCCGGCCCGCAGCTGTCCCCCCGTGAGGGCCAGGTGCTGCGGCTGCTCGCCGACGGCATGAGCGTGGCGGGCATCGCCAAGCAGCTGTTCGTCAGCGAGTCGACCGCCAAGACCCACATCTCCAAGCTCTACGAGAAGCTGGGCGCCGCCAACCGGGCCCAGGCGCTGATGACCGCGCTGCGGCTGGGCCTGCTCGAGGCACCGGACGCGCCCAAGTTCTGAGGCACACCGCCGGAAGAGGCCCCGTCCACCGCGGACGCGGGCCTCTCCGGCGTCGTGGGTGCGGCTGACCGCGTACGGTGAACGGCCGGACGCATAGCGACGACGGTCTTTGCACCACGACGGCGGAGGGGCAGAATACCCGGGTGATCCGCGCGGCGGTGACCACCGCGCGCCGTCGACACCCGAGGGGCAGGACATGCAGCGGCCGGACTGGGCACCCGAGACGATCGACATCGAACGCCCCAGCGTCGCCCGCATGTACGACTACTACCTCGGCGGCTCGCACAACTTCGCCGCCGACCGGGCGGCCGCCCGCGCGATGGTGGAGGCGGTGCCGGAGGCGCCACTGATGGCCCAGGCCAACCGCGCGTTCCTGCGCCGGGCCGTGCAGTACCTCGCCCAGGCCGGCGTCCGCCAGTTCCTCGACATCGGCTCCGGCATCCCCACCGTCGGCAACGTGCACGAGATCGCCCAGCGGATCGACGGGCAGTCGCGCGTCGTCTACGTCGACGTGGACCCGGTGGCGGTGGCGCACAGCCAGGAGATCCTGGCCGGCAACGAGCACGCCACCGTACTCCAGGAGGACCTGCGCCGCCCGGAGGCGATCCTGACCCATCCGGAGGTCACCCGGCTGCTGGACTTCAGCCGTCCGGTCGCGGTGATGATCGTGGCGGTGCTGCACTTCATCCCGGACAGCGACCGCCCCGAGGAGATCCTGCGGACGCTGCGCGGAGCACTGGCGCCCGGCAGCCACCTGGTGCTCTCCCAGGCCAGCGAGGAGGGCCGCGACGGCACCGGCGAGCGGGCCGAGGCGGAGCGGGTCTACCGGCGCACCGACAGCCAGCTCTGGATCCGCAGCCGGGCCGAGCTGACCGCGCTGTTCGACGGCTTCGAACTGGTCGACCCGGGTGTGGTGTGGGTGCCGCAGTGGCGGCCGGACTCCCCCGACCAGGCCGAGAACGCCGAGCGGGCCGTGTTCATGGGCGGGGTCGGGCGGCTCGGTGGGTGACGACGCGGCCCGCAGCAGGCCCGGCGTGTTCGCCCGGGCCTGGGCCAAGGCGGTGTCCGGCACCAGCTACCTGCCGATGACCCAGTCGCAGCTGGAGGAGATGCTGCAACGGCTCACCGAACGGCTGGCCCAGGCGCTGCGTGCCGAGCCGTTCGACCTGCGGATCGGCCAGCAGGTCGGCGCGGAGCTGGTGCAGGCGCACATCGCCTCCGCCGAAGGGCTGGGCCGCACCGTCGAGGTGATCCAGCTGCGCCTGGTCCGCGACCTCGACCTGGTCGTGGACGACGTCGAGGACCGGATGGCCCGGCTGCTCGCCACCGTCGCCACCGGGTACGCCCGCGCGCTGCGCGACCGCACGCTCGACGAGCAGGAGTCCATCCGCCGGGCCGCCATGATGGCCCGTGCGCAGGCGGAACGGGCGCTGCGCGACAGCGAGGCCCGGTTCCGGCACCAGGCCACCCACGACCCGCTCACCGGCCTGCCCAACCGCACGCTGTTCACCGAGCGGCTGGCCGCCGCGATCAACCGGGGCGCCGACCGGGTCGGCGTCTGCTTCCTGGACCTGGACCGGTTCAAGGTCGTCAACGACTCCCTCGGCCACCAGGTCGGCGACTCGTTGCTGGTCGCGGTGGCGCAGCGGCTGCACGAGGCGCTCGGCGAGCATCTGGTGGCCCGGCTCGGCGGCGACGAGTTCGTGATCCTGATCGAGCGCACGACCGGCACCGACGACGCGGTGCAGGTCGCCGAGGCGGCGCTGGCCGCGGTACGCGAGCCGGCGCTGGTCGACGGCCACGAACTGACCGTCTCGGCGAGCATCGGCATCGTGGAGCGCCCGGTCGCGGGCACCTCCCCGATGGAGCTGATGCGCGCGGCCGACAGCACGCTGCACTGGGCCAAGGCCGCGGGCGGGGCCCGCTGGTCGCTGTTCGACGCCGACCGCAACCGCCGCGACCTGGCCCGGTACGCGCTGTCCGCGGCCATCCCCGCCGCCCTGGACCGGGGCGAGTTCTACCTCGACTACCAGCCGCTGACGTCCCTGCGCGACGGGCGGGTCCTCGGCATGGAGGCGCTGGTCCGCTGGCGTCACCCGGAGCTGGGCGTGCTGCGGCCGGACAGCTTCATCCCGCTGGCCGAGGAGACCGGGCTGATCGTCCCGCTCGGCAGCTGGGTGCTGGCCGAGGCGTGCCGCGAGGCGGGCACCTGGTCGGCGGTCGACGGCGACGCGCCGTTCGTCAGCGTCAACCTCGCCGTACGCCAGTTGCACCGGGCCGACCTGGTGCCCGAGGTACGCGGCGTGCTCGGCCGCACCGGCCTGCCGCCGCGCCGGCTGCAACTGGAGATCACCGAGAGCACCATGATGAGCACCGTGGTCGAGCCGGTGCGGGCGCTGCGGGTGCTCGGTGACCTGGGGGTCCGGGTCGCCATCGACGACTTCGGCACCGGCTACTGCAACCTCGCGTACCTGCGGGACCTGCCGGTCGACGAGCTGAAGGTGGCCGGTGAGTTCGTCACCGGCCTGCGCGCGCCGGACAGCGGCACCGACGAGCGGATCCTGGCCTCGCTCGTGTCGCTGGCGCACGCGCTGGACCTGACCGTCACCGCCGAGGGCGTGGAGACGGCCGACCAGGCGGACCGGCTGCGCGCGATCGGCTGCGACGCCGGGCAGGGCTGGCACTTCGGCCGCCCCGGCCCGGCGGCGCCGCACCTGGGCCGGGTGCCCGTGCACGTCGAAGCCGTCTCCTGAGGCGGCTCGGCCGTCGTGCCGGAGCCGCTTGCGGGTCGGGGGCGGCGGTCAGCCGGCCAGCAGCGCGGCCATCCGCTGCGCCTGCGTCTCCCAGCGCCACTCCCGTTCCACCCAGGCCCGGCCGGCGGCGCCGAACTGCCGGGCCAGGTCCCGGTCGGCGAGCAGCGTGGCCACCCGGTCGGCGAGCTGGGCCACGTCCCGGCCGCCGACCACGTACCCGGTCTCGCCGTCGCGGACCGCGTCCGGCGCGCCCCCGGAGTCGCCGGCCACCACCGGCAGCCCGGTGGCGCCCGCCTCCAGGTAGACGATCCCGAGGCCCTCCACGTCCAGGCCCCGGTTACGGGTGCGGCAGGGCATCGCGTACACGTCACCGGCCGCGTAGTGGGCGGGCAGGTCGGCCGACGGCACCGAACCGGTGAACACCACGTCGCGTTCCAGTCCGCTCTGCCGGGCCAGCTTCTCCAGCGTCGAGCGGTACGGTCCGCCGCCGACCACCAGCAGCGCGGCGCCGGGCACCCGGCGGCGGATCTCCGGCAGCGCGCGGATCAGCATGTCCTGGCCCTTGCGGGGCACCAGCCGCGACACGCACACCACCACCGGCCGGTCGGCCAGCCCGAGCCGTTCGCGGACCTTCGTGCCGTCGACGTCCGGGTGGTAGGTGTCCACGTCCACGCCGGGCGCGAGCCGCCGCAGCTCGGTCAGCCCGTCCAGCACGCGCGCCAGCCGCGTCCGGGTGTACTCGCCGAGGTAGGTGGTCACGTCCACGCCCCGGCCGATCCGGCGCAGGGCCGAGCGGGCGCCGGGCAGCGCCGCCCATCCCACCTCGTGCCCGTGGGTCAACGCCACCGCCCGGCGGATCCCGGACCGCCGCCGCAGGCCCGCCGCGAGCAGCCCCAGCGGGGCCGCCGCGCCGAACCAGACCGTGTCGCAGTCGTACGAGCGGGCCAGCCGCGCCGCCCGCCGCGCGATCAGCGGCGTGGGCAGCAGCACCCGGGTACGTTCCCGCACCACCTCGAACGGCTGGTCGGCGTCGAACTTCTCCGCCCCGCGCCAGCTCGACGCGTAGACCACCACCGAGCCGGGCTGCTGTCGCACCGCGAGGTTGTGCACGAAGGACTGGATGCCACCGGGGCGCGGTGGGAAGTCGTTGGTGATCAGCAAGGTGCGGCTCATCGGCCGGACTCCCTGGCGTAGGCGCGGGCGGCGGCCATCCGCTCCACGGTGGACGGGTGGGTCGCCGACCAGAGGTGCTCCCAGCGCGGCGGGTCGGGGTCGGCCAGGTTCACCCCGGCCAGCCGGCGCTGCATCGCCTCGAACGTCGCCGGGTCGCCGGTGAGCGCCAGCGCGTGGGCGTCGGCGCGGGCCTCGATCCGGCGGGAGACCAGCGCCTGCACCGGCGTGGTGAGCAGCCCGGCGACCGTGACCAGCGCGATCAGCAGCGGGAACGCCCGCGGCTGGGCGATCGAGTCGACGCCGGCGAGCCGCAGCAGCGGCGTCCAGGAGCCGATCAGGTAGAGCGCCACCACCGCGGCGGCGGCGCCGAGCGCGCCGAGCAGCGTGCCGGTCCACACGTCCCGGTCCTTGGCGTGGCCCAGCTCGTGGGCGACCACGCTCGTCACCTCCGCCGGCTCCGCCTCGCGCAGCAGCGTGTCGTAGACCACCACCCGCCGCGTCGGGCCGAGCCCGGAGACGTACGCGTTCACCGCCCGGGTGCGCCGCGACGCGTCGGCGACGAGCACGTCGCGCACCGGTACGCCGTCCTGGGCCGCCATCGCGGTCAGCTCGCTGCGCAGCGGGCCCGGCTCCATCGGGGTGAACCGGTTGAACACCGGCTCGACGAGCACCGGCAGCACGAACGACAGCACCACCACCAGCGCCGCCGCGCCGGCCGCGCCGAACGCCCACCACCAGCGCGGGGCCAGCCGGACCACGGTGTAGAAGCCGAGCAGCACCAGCGCGCCGATCACGGCGCTGACCGCGTACGACTTGAGCAGGTCGACCGCCCAGCCGCCCCAGCTCTGGGTGCTCAGCCCGTAGCGGACCAGCACGGTGCGCCGCCAGGCCGCGAACGGCAGGGTGAGCAGGTCGGCGAGGAACATGACGGCCAGCCCGCCGAGCACCGCCTGCGCGATCCAGTGCCCGCCGAAGGGCCGGCCCGCCAGTTCGACCAGGCGCCCGCCCAGCGGGGTCAGGCCGAGCAGCAACGCCACCACCAGCCCGACCGCCAGCGCCGACCAGGCCGCCGGGCGCAGCGCGCCGTGGAACGCGCGGCCCCGGGTCACCTGTTCGGCCGGAAGGTCACGCAGCGCCGCGAGCTGGTCGGCGCGGGGCGCGGGCGGCCGGCTCCACGGCACCAGAAGCGCCACCGCCACGAGCAGCGCCACCGCCAGGCCGGCCAGGGTCAGCAGGGCCCACGCGCGCGGGGTCACCGCTCCACCCCGCCGTCGTGCCCGGTCCGCGTCATCCCGCCCCCTCCCGCCGTGACCGCTCATCCTATTGCCCGGCCGCGCAAGCGAGACCGCCGTGCCCGCCCCGCGGCCGGGCAATAG
>NZ_JAGPXP010000053.1:0-24296 GCF_018070485.1 Micromonospora sp. C41
GGGGGCCGCGGGTCAGGCGCCGCGCCGCCCCCGCCGGGTCGTCGTCGGCCGCCACCTGATCGAGTACGCGCACCCAGCGCTCGCCGTGCGCGTCGGCGAACGCGGCGGCGACCGCGGCGACCCGCCGGCCGGTGACCGGCGACGGCGTCGCGCCCCCGCCCGGCGTCGCGCCCCCGCCCGGCGTCGCGCCCCCGCCCGGTGACGCGGATCCGGCCCGGGCAGTGGACCCGGCCCGGGCAGCAGAGCCAGTCCGGGCAGGGGACCCGGCCGGTCGAGTGGACCCGAGCGCCGGACCGGCCGGCACTCCGGCGAGGGCGGCCCGGTCTGCGGCGACGGTGATCAGGTCGGGCGAGCCGCAGCGCGCCGCCTCCACCGCGCCGGACCGGTCCACACGCACGATCGTGGCGCGCAGGTGACCCGCCGGGGCGAGGTCGCGTACCGCCTGGTCGAGCACCCCGGCGAGGCGCTGCGGCGACGCTGCCGGCCGGGCGTGCCGGCGGAACGTCTGCTCGATCGCCCGCCGCCCGGCGGGCGTGTCCAGCGCGGCGCCGGTGACGGTGCCGACCAGGGCGAGAAGCCCGCCGCCGCGCAGCGGGACGGCGGCGCCGATCTCGCCGGGCGAGCCGCAGACCGCCAGCGCCGCGCTTCCCGGGCCGGCCGGCACGGTGAAGACCGCGACGTCCGTGGGCCCGGCGGCGCGCGTCACCGACGCGGTCCGGGTCCGTCGGCGGGCCCACGCCAGCAGGGGCACCGCGGTCAGGCTGAGCGTGGAGGCGAGCAGCGCCTGCGGGTCGCTGCGGTGGCCGGGGATCACCGGTACGAGGACCGACGCCACCACCAGCACGCCCGCCCACGCCGACACCAGTGCCGCCACCCGGGGCCGGGCCGAGACGCCGAGCAGGCCGGGCAGCAGCACCCAGCCGATCGGGGTGCCGACCTCGGCGACGCCCATCAGCACCGCGTTCCCGGTGGTGCCCGCCAGGGCGGCTCGCATCGGCAGCACGCCCACCACCCTATCCGGGCCCCCGCCGTACCGGCCGAGACCCAACCTCACTCCTTACCCTGTGCGGGACCCGGACGACACGACACGAGCGCGTGATTCTCTCGACATACCGTCGTGCCGCCTGGCCAGTTAGGGTTGACGTACCGAGCGTCGATCTTGAGGAGTGTGTGTGCTGGTTCTGGTGGCGGTCCATGCGCTCGCAGCCGTGATCGCCCCCGTGCTGGTACGCCTACTCGGTCGACGCGCTCTCTACGTCCTCGCCGCCGTTCCCGCCGCGGCGGGAGTCTGGGCCCTGACCCGCACCGAGGAGGTCCGCGCGGGCCGGCCGGTCGTCGAGACGGTCACCTGGGTGCCGCAGCTCGGCCTCGACCTGGCGCTGCGGATGGGCACGCTGTCCTGGCTGCTGGTGCTGCTCGTCGGCGGCGTCGGCGCCCTCGTGCTCGTCTACAGCGCGCGCTACTTCCACTCCGACGACCCGAGCCTCGGCCGGTTCGCCGCGGTGTTCGTCGCGTTCGCCGGCGCGATGCTCGGCCTGGTGGTCTCCGACGACCTGCTGCTGCTGTACGTGTTCTGGGAACTGACCACGGTCTTCTCGTACCTGCTGATCGGCAGCGACCCCACCAAGCGGGCCAGCCGGCGCGCCGCGATGCAGGCGCTGCTCGTGACCACGCTGGGCGGCCTGGCGATGCTCGCCGGGTTCGTCATGCTCGGCCAGCACGCCGGCTCGTACCGGTGGTCCGAGATCGCCGGGAACCTGCCGGAGGACGGATACCTCACCGCCGCGCTGGTGCTCGTCCTGCTCGGCGTGACGAGCAAGTCGGCGATCTTCCCGTTCAGCTTCTGGCTGCCGCGCGCGATGGCCGCGCCCACGCCGGTCAGCGCCTACCTGCACGCCGCCGCCATGGTCAAGGCGGGCGTGTTCCTGGCCGCGCTGATGGGCCCGGCGGTCGGCCAGGCCACCGTGTGGCGCGCCATCCTGCTCGGCGGCGGCCTGATCACGCTGTTCCTCGGCGGCTGGACGGCGCTGCGGCAGGTCGACCTCAAGCTGCTGCTGGCGTACGGCACGGTCAGCCAGCTCGGCCTGCTCATGGTGATCCTCGGCGCGGGCACCCGCGACACCGCGCTGGCCGGCGCCGCGATGCTGCTGGCGCACGCCCTGTTCAAAGCCACCCTCTTCCTCGTCGTCGGCGTCGTCGACCACGTCACCGGCACCCGGGACCTGCGCGAGCTGAGTGGGCTGGGCCGCCGTGCGCCGGTGCTCGCGGCGGTCGCCGGGCTCGCCGCCGCCTCCATGGCCGGGCTGCCGCCGCTGTTCGGATTCGTGGCCAAAGAGGCAGCGCTGGAGGCGTTCCTGCACGGCGGGCCGGTCGAGCTGCTGGTACTCGCCGGGGTGGTGGCCGGTTCGGCGCTCACCGTCGCGTACACGTTGCGTTTCCTCTGGGGCGCGTTCGCCGCCAAGCCCGACGTGCCCGACACCCCTGTCGAACGGATCGAGCCGGCCTTCCTCGGCCCGGCGGCGGTGCTCGCCCTCGCCGGCCTCGTGGTCGGGATCGCCGCTCCGGCGGTGGACCGGGTGCTCGCCCCGTACGCCGACCAGTTCCCCACCGCCGATCCCGGCTACCACCTCGCGCTGTGGCACGGCCTGACGCCGGCGCTCGGCCTGTCGGCGCTGGCCGTCACCGGCGGCGTCGGGCTGTTCCTGCTGCTGCAGCGCCGCCGCCCGCGCCTGCTGCGGCTGCCCTTCGACGGCGCCACCGGCTACGAGCGGCTGGCGAGCGCGGTCGACCGCGCGGCGGTGGAGCTCACCGGCGCCACCCAGCGCGGATCCCTGCCGTTCTACCTCGGCGTCATCCTGCTGGTGCTGGTGATCCTGCCGGGCGGGGCGGTGCTGGCCGGCCTGCCCTGGGCGCAGCGGTTCCAGCTCTGGGACACCCCGTTGCAGGCCGTCGCGGGAGCGGTCGTCGTGGTCGCCGCGCTGGTCGCCGCGCGCGCCCGCCGCCGGCTGACCGCCATGATCCTGGTCGGGGTGACCGGCTACGGCACGGCGCTGCTGTTCATCCTGCACGGGGCGCCGGACCTGGCGCTCACCCAGTTCCTGGTGGAGACCGTCACGATCGTGATGTTCGTGCTGGTGCTGCGCCGCCTGCCGCGCCGGTTCTCGGCCCGCCCGATCCGCGCCACCCGGCAGTTCCGCGTGGCGCTCGGCGTGGCCGTCGGCGTGGTCACCGCCGGCATGGCGTACGTGGCGGCGGGCAGCCGGGTCGCCACGCCGATCTCGGTCGGCTTCCCGGACGAGGCGGTCTCCTACGGCGGCGGCAAGAACGTCGTCAACGTGACGCTCGTCGACATCCGGGCCTGGGACACGATGGGCGAGATCGCGGTGCTGGTGGTGGCCGCCACCGGTGTGGCCAGCCTGATCTTCCGCGGCACCCGCGCCCTGGACCTGCGCAGCGGCATCCCCGGCGTCGGCCGGCAGCAGTCGTCGCGCCCGCGCTGGCTCACCAGCGGCGCGACGTCCCGGCAGCAGTCGGTGATCCTCCAGGTCGTCACCCGGCTGCTCTTCCACGCCATCCTGCTGTTCTCCATCTACCTGCTCTTCTCCGGCCACAACGCGCCGGGTGGCGGGTTCGCCGCCGGGCTGGTCGCCGGTCTCGGGCTCGCGGTGCGGTATCTGGCGGGCGGGCGTACCGAACTCAACGGCGCCGCACCGGTGGACGCCGGCTTCGTGCTCGGCGCGGGACTGTTCGTCGCGGTCGGCACCGGCGTCGCCGCGATGCTGCTGGGCGGCGAGTTCCTGCAGAGCGCGACGCTCGACTTCCACCTGCCGCTGCTGGGCCACGTCCACTTCGTCACGTCCGTCTTCTTCGACGTGGGCGTCTACCTCATCGTGGTCGGCCTGGTGCTGGACATCCTGCGCAGCCTGGGCGCCGAGATGGACCGCCAGGAGGAGGACGACGAGCAGGAGACCGAGCCGGCCGGCGTACGGGAAGAGGAGCTGGTATGAGCCCGAACATTCCCAACCTGGTCTACATCCTGGTGATCGGCGTCCTGTTCGCCACCGGGGTCACACTGCTGCTGGAACGCAGCCTCACCCGCGTCCTGATGGGGGTCATCCTGCTCGGCAACGGCGCGAACCTGCTGCTGCTCACCGGCGGCCGGGCCGGCGGCCCGCCGATCGTCGGCACCTCCGCCCAGGAAGACATGGCCGACCCGCTGCCGCAGGCCATGGTGCTGACCGCGATCGTGATCACGCTCGGCATGACCGCGTTCCTGCTCGCCCTGGCCTACCGCAGCTGGCACCTCAACGGCCACGACGAGGTGCAGGACGACGTCGAGGACCGCCGCATCATGGAACTGGCCGACCGGGACGAGGGCCCCGGCACCGCCGACGCCGACACCGCGGACGGCGGCCCCGCGGACGGCAGCCCCGAGGCTCGGGTCCTGGCCGAGGCGGAGGGCGGCCGATGACCTGGCTCGTCCCGCTGCCGGTGGTGATGCCGCTGCTCGGCGCGGCCCTCACGCTGCTGCTCGCCCGGCGGGCCCGCGCCCAGCGCTGGGTCAGCATCGTCGTGCTCGCCGCCACCGTCGCCGTGGCGGCACTGCTCCTGGTCCAGTCGTCGCTGGACGGCCCGCTCGTGGTCGAGGTGGGCGGCTGGGTCGCGCCGATGGGCATCGTGCTCGTCGCCGACCAGCTCGCCGCGTTGATGCTCGTGGTCTCCGCCTCGGTCACCCTGTGCGTGCTCGTCTACTCCATCGGGCAGGGTATGGCCGACGGCAACGAGGAGACGCCGCTGTCGGTCTACCACCCGACCTATCTCGTGCTGACCGCCGGCGTGTGCAACGCCTTCCTCTCCGGCGACCTGTTCAACCTCTACGTCGGCTTCGAGATCCTGCTGGTCGCCAGCTACGTGCTGCTGACGCTCGGCAGCACCGAGACGCGGATCCGGGCCGGCACCACGTACGTCGTGGTCAGCCTGCTCTCGTCGCTGATCTTCCTGGTGGCGATCGGCCTGGTCTACTCCGCCACCGGCACGCTGAACCTGGCCCAGCTCGCCGACCGCCTGGACGCGCTGCCCGACGACATGCGCCTGGTCCTGCAGGGCATGCTGCTGCTCGCGTTCGGGATCAAGGCGGCGGTGTTCCCGCTGTCGGCGTGGTTGCCGGACAGCTACCCGACCGCGCCCGCGCCGGTGACCGCCGTCTTCGCCGGCCTGCTCACCAAGGTCGGCGTGTACGCGATCATCCGCACCGAGACGCTGCTGTTCCCCGGCGGACGCACCGCCGACCTGCTCATGGTGATAGCGGCGTTGACCATGGTGGTCGGCATCCTCGGCGCGGTGGCCCAGTCGGACATCAAACGACTGCTGTCGTTCACGCTGGTCAGCCACATCGGCTACATGCTGTTCGGGGTCGGCCTGACCACCCCGCTCGGCCTGTCCGCGGCGATCTTCTACGTGGTGCACCACATCACCATCCAGACCACGCTGTTCCTCGCCGCCGGCCTGGTCGAACGACGCGGCGGCAGCACCGCGCTGGACCGGCTCGGCGGGCTGGCCCGGCTGTCACCGCTGCTGGCGCTGCTGTTCTTCGTACCGGCGCTCAACCTGGCCGGCATCCCACCGTTCTCCGGGTTCCTGGGCAAGCTCGGCCTCGTGCAGGCCGGGGTGGACGACGGCGGGTTCCTGGCCTGGGCGCTCGTCGCGGGCGGGCTGCTGACCAGCCTGCTCACCCTCTACGCCATCGCCCGGGTGTGGAACCTGGCGTTCTGGCGGGCGCCGCACCCGGACATGCCGGAACCCGGCGACGCCGACCGGGCGGCCCGCACCGGTGGCGCCGAGCAGCCGCACGAGGGCGCCTCGCCGGCCGGGGCCGTGCTGCCACGGCTGATGACGGTGCCGACCGCCGCCCTGGTGGTGCTCGGTCTGGCGCTGACAGTGGTGGCCGGGCCGCTGTTCGAGATCAGCACCGACGCCGCCGACGACCTGCTGCGCCGTGCCCCGTACGTGGAGGCCGTGTTCCCGGAGGGACCGCCGTGACCAGTCAGCCGAAAGCGCCGCTGACCCCCCGTGACCGCTGGCGCAACCGCGCGATCGCCGTGACCGGCCTGGTCACCGTCTGGGTGCTGCTGTGGGGCACCTTCAGCTGGGCGAACGTGATAAGCGGACTGGTGGTCGCCGCCGTGTTGCTCGTGGTCTTCCCGCTGCCCCCGGTGACCTTCGCCGGCCGGATCCGGCCGGTGCCGCTGCTGAGATTCCTGGCCCGCTTCCTGCGCGACCTGGTGGTCGCGTCGGTCCAGATCGCCTGGCTGGCCGTCCGGTCCAGACACCCGCACTCGGCGATCATCGCGGTGCCGCTGCGGGTGAACACCGACCTCAACCTCACCCTCAACGCCGAAGCCCTGTCGCTGGTGCCGGGCAGCCTGATCCTGGAGGCCGACCGGCGTACCGGCACCCTCTACGTGCACGTCATCGGCATCCGCAGCCTCGACGAGGTGGAGCGCTTCCGGCAGAGCGTGCTGGAACTGGAGGGGCGCATCGTCGCCGCCGTCGGCTCGGCCGAGGAACTGGACCTGATCCGTCGATCCGCACCCACCGGCCCGTCCGGGTCGGTCGAGCTGGAAGGAGCACCGACGTGACCGTCGTCGCCGTGATCGTCACCGCGCTGCTCGTCGCGGCCGGTGGGCTCACCCTCGTCCGCATCATCCGTGGGCCGTCGATCCTCGACCGGGCCGTCGCCACCGACGTGCTGCTCGCCGTCGCGGTCGCGGCCATCGCCACCGAGGCCGCGTACAGCCGGGACGCCACCGCGCTGCCGGTGCTCGTGGTCCTCGCCCTGGTCGGGTTCGTCGGCTCGGTGAGCGTCGCCCGCTTCGCGGCTCGGAGAAACCCGAAATGACGCTCGACACGATCCTGGACACCGTCGCCGGCGTCTGCCTGGTCGCGGGCGCCCTGCTCTGCCTGGCCGCCGGCATCGCGCTGATCCGCTTCCCGGACGTGCTGTCGCGGATGCACGCGGCGGCCAAGCCGCAGGTGCTCGGGCTGCTGCTGGTGCTGCTCGGCTGCGCGTTGCGGCTGCGTACCGGGGTGGACATCACCACGCTGGTCCTGGTGGGCCTGTTCCAGCTCGCCACCGCCCCGGTCGCCGCGCACATGGTGGGGCGGACCGCGTATCCGCACGACGACATCCGGCGGGACCTGCTGATCACCGACGAGTTGGCCGGCGACATCGACCGGATCCGGGCGGACCGGGCCGGCGAGCCGCAGGACACGTCGCCGGCCCGCACGTCCTGAGACTCCGCCCCAGCGTCGAGGCAGGGAGCCCATGAGCGGCACGGTCTACGAGAACGCCCGCATCCACACGCTCGACCCGGCCCGCCCGCGCGCCGAGGCGATGCTGGTCCGCGGCGAGCGGATCGTCGCCGTCGGCGACCTCGCCGAGTGCCGGGACCGGGCCGGCGGCGGCGCGCGCCGGATCGACCTCGGCGGGATGGCCGTGCTGCCCGGGCTGATCGACAGTCACATCCACGCCGCGTCCTACGTACGCGGGCTGGACCAGGTGGACCTGCGCGGCACGGCGAGCCTGGACGAGGCGCTGACCCGGATCGCGCGGCACGCCGCCACGCTGCCGCCGGACGCCTGGCTGTTCGGTGGCGGGTGGGACAGCAACAGGTGGACCCGGCCGGCGCAGCCGACCCGCACCGACCTGGACCGGGTCTGCCCGGACCGCCCGGCCGCGCTGCCCAGCGTCGACGGCCACACCATCTGGGTGAACAGCGCCGCGCTGGCCCGCCTCGGCATCGACGCCGCCACCCCCGACCCGCCCGGCGGGCAGATCGCACGCGACGAGCACGGTGAGCCGACCGGCGTCCTGCGCGAGGCGGCGGCCGACGCGGCGTACGCGGTGGTGCGCTCCCCGCACGCCGGTGACCTGGTCGCGCAGTTGCGCGTCCACCTGCCCCGGCTGCTCGCCGCCGGCCTGACCGGCATCCACGACCTGGACGGGCAGGACGCCCGCGCCGCCTACGAGACGCTGTACGCCCGGGGCGAGCTGCCGCTGCGGGTGCACAAGACGATCCCGGCCACGGCGGTGGACGAGGCGATCGACAGCGGCTGGGCCACCGGCGACGGGGACCGGTGGCTGAGCACCGGCCCGGTGAAGATCTTCACCGACGGCGCGCTCGGCTCGCACACCTGCCTGATGAGCGAGCCGTACGACGGCGAGCCCGGCAACCACGGCATCGCCGTCACCCCGGCCGAGGAGTTCGAGCGGCTGCTGGCCACCGCCGCCGGGGCCGGCATCGCGGTGGCGGCGCACGCCATCGGCGACGCGGCGAACCGGATGGTGCTGCGGGCGTACGCGCGCTGGCGCGATTCGGCCGGGCCCGGCCCGGCGGCGCGGCTGCGGCACCGGATCGAGCACACGCAGCACCTGCTGCCCGAGGACGTGCCGTTGCTCGCCCGCTCCGGCGTGATCGCCTCGATGCAGCCCACCCACTGCACCAGCGACATTCCGCTGACCAGCCGGATGCTCGCCGGCCGGGACCTCGCCTCGTACGCCTGGCGCAGCCTGCTCGACGCCGGGGCCGTCGTGGCGTTCGGGTCGGACGCCCCGGTGGAGGACCCCGACCCGTTCTTCGGCGTGCACGCCGCGGTGACCCGGCAGCAGCCCGACGGGACCCCGCCCGGCGGCGTCGACCCGCACGAGCGGCTCGACCTGGACACGGCGCTGCGCTGCTTCACCGAGGCCGGCGCGTACGCCTCCTACGAGGAGCACCTGAAGGGGCGGCTGCGCCCCGGCATGCTCGCCGACTTCATCGCGCTGCCCACCGACCCGTACCGGGTGGAGCCGGCGCGACTGCGGGACCTGACAGTGGCGCTGACCGTGGTCGGCGGCGTGGTGCGCTGGCAGCGCTGACCGTGTCCCGCCCGGACGCCGCTGTCCGGGCGGGACACGGCTCTCAGGCGCCCTTCACCCAGCCGAGGCTGAACCGGGCGAAGTAGATGCCGCCGGTGTCGCCCACCTCGTACAGGTTGCCGACCGTGCCGTCGGCCAGCACCGCCATCGTCGAGTAGCCGGCGCCGCCGGGCTTGACCAGTGCCCGCGCCGGCCAGCTCGCGCCGTCGTCGGTGGACAGCCGTACGGTGAGGTCGTTGCGCGCGCTCGGGTGCGCGTTGTTGCTGAACAAGGCCGTGCGGGTCCGCACCGGCGCCCGGTTCGCGCCGACCTCGGCGGGCCGCAGGTAGGACATCTCGTCGGCGTTGCACAGCGGGTCGGTCAGCAGCGTGCTGGCCGTGGCCGCGCCGAACGTCGCGGCGCCGTCGGTGGAGGTGGCGTAGAAGCGGCTGCGGGTCGAGTTGTGCCGCATGTTCTGCACGATCGCGCCGGTGCCGCGCTCGATCGCCTTGCTCTCGTTGATGTTCCCGCCGGCGGATCCGCCACGGCGCCAGGTCGCGCCGTTGTCGTCGCTGTAGATGTTCGCGGCGTGGCTGGTGCCGGCCGAGTCCCGGTAGGCGATCGGCTGGATCAGGCGTCCGGTGCTGGTCTGGATGCCGTGACCGGAGGAGAAGAACACCTGCCGCCAGGTGGGGTCCTTGACCGCCGGGTTCAGCTCGACGGGCGCGCTCCAGGTGGCGCCGTTGTCCCGGCTGGTGATGTAGCGCAGGTGCATGCTGTTCGGGTCGTCGGCGGTGTTCAGGCCGGAGCCGCCGGACCAGAAGCTGATGCCGGGCCTGGGGGAGTAGGTGAAGAAGCAGTAGACGACGCCGGTGGCGCGGTCCACGAGCAGGCTGGGGTCGCCGACGCCCTCGCTGGTGGTGGGCGGGGCGTGGATGACCCGGGGCTGCTCGAAGGTGCGGCCGCCGTCGGTGCTGCGGATCATCACGATCTGGATGTTGTTGGTGCCGCCGCCGAGGTCGTACGAGCCGTTCACCCGGGCGTCGGCCACGGCGATGACGGTGCCGTTGTTGGTGACGGCCAGGCCGGGGATGCGGACCGAGGCGACGGTGCCGTCGTACCGGCCGCCCGTGCCGTTGAGGTCGCGGATCACGGTCTGCGTGGTGAGCAGCGTGGTGCTGGTCATCTGCGGGTTGCCGGTGGCCAGGTCGCAGGAGGTGGTGCCGCGCAGCGTGGTGTCGAAGCCGGGGGCGGTGACCCGCAGCGTGTACGGGGCGCCGGCGCCGACGGTCCAGTAGTGCAGGTAGTTGCCGCCGGCGGCGATGGTGCGGGTCCACGGCGAGCCGGTGCGTCCGGGCCACGTGACGGTGAAGTCCCGGGCGGTCGTGGTGCGGTTCTCCAGCGCGAGCTGCAGGCGGCCGTTGGTGCAGTCGAAGCTGGTGAGCGCGGACATGCCGGTGCCGCAGTGGAAGAGGCCGGAGGTGGTCTCGTCCAGGCCGGTCGGGGTCGTCGTGCGCAGCGTGTACGGCGTGCCGGGGGACAGCGTCCAGTACAGCTCGGCGCCGCTGCCGGCCGCGACGGTGCGGGTCCAGGGCGAGCCGGACCGGCCGGGCCAGGTGACTGTGTACGTCTGTGCCGTGGTGCTGCGGTTGTCCAGAAGCAGGAGCAGCCGGCCGGTGGTGCAGTCGGCGCCGACGGTGGCGCTCACGCCGGCGGGGGCGGCCTGGGCCGGGGTGGCGGGGAGCACCGTGAGCAGGCCGAGGAGGACGGCCAGTACGGCGGTCACCCGGCGTGGTATCGCACGGACAGGGGGCACGGGGGATTCCTTCCGGACGGGGGTGGGGATCGGAGCGATAGCATCAGACGTCGGACGTCCGATGTTGGGTACGTACGCTAAGCCGATCGATGGGACCCGTCAAGGAATCGGACGATGTGGACCGTGCACAAAGGGCGCGCGCAGGCCGGCCGGTCCGCGGCCGGCCTGCCGGTGTCCGGTCGCCGGGTCAGGCCTGGGCGGCGCGGGCGATGCTCGCCCGGATGGGCGCGTAGTGCTCGGCGATGGCCGAGCGCAGCGCCGCCGCGTCCCCGGCGGTGAGGGCGGCCACGATGGCCTGGTGCCGCTGGGCGGTGATGACCCGGTCCTCCGGCTCGGTGCGCAGGGTCGGCGCGACGATGGCCTGCACCTGCCAGAACGCCTCGGTCAGCTGGACCAGCAGGTCGTTGCCGAGTGGCTCCATCAGCTTCAGGTGGAAGGCCCGGTCGACGTCGAGGAAGTCCTCGCCCTGTGCCGCCCGGCTGCGCATCTCGTCGGCGAGCGCGGACAGCTCCGACCGGTGCTCCTCGTCCAGGGCGTCGATGACGGTGGCCGCCAGCCCCTGCTCCAGCGTCTGCCGGATGTCGACGACCTGGGCCAGTACGTGGTGGTCGTCCTCGCCGCTGAGCAGCCCTCGGAACGTCAGGCTCTCCACCAGGGCGTTGAGGGACATCCGGCCGACGAACGTGCCGTGGCCGTGGCGCACCTCGACGATGTCGAGCGCGGAGAGGATCTTGACGGCCTCGCGGACGCTGGAGCGGCTGGCGCCGACCGCCTCGCACAGCTCCGTCTCGGTGGGCAGGAGGTTGCCCGGCTTGAGGCGGTTGCGCAGGATGTACTCCTTGATCCTGGTGGCGACCTCCTGCCGGCGAGGGCTCGGCCGCTCGGCGCCGCGTAGCGGACTGGCGTCAATGGTCGTCATCTGCCCCTTGCCCTTCGTTCCCGAATCTGACACCCTCACCCTACCGGCATCAGACGTCAGACGTCATACACCTTACACTTCACATCCCCGGCGCGAGCGGCGACGCGAGCGCATGAAGAGCCTATGGAGGCATCTACGTGAGCACCACCGGTAAGTCGCGGAGCTGGCGCGTGCCGCGCCGCCGCGTCCGCCCCCTGGCCGTCGCCTCCCTCGGAGCGACCCTCGCCCTCGGGCTGGTGGCCTGCAGCGGCGGTCCCGCCTCGACCAACGCGGTCAGCGGCGGGAAGGCGGGCACGTCGATCGAGGCCACCCTGGCGTTCACGCTCTCCAGCGGTTTCGACCCGGGCAACGCCTCCTCCGCCGTGGCGACCGCCGTCAACCAGCACGTCTTCGAGGGTCTCGTGGACCTCGACCCGATCACGCGGGAACCCTACAACGCGCTGGCCAAGAGCGACCCGACGCCCGGCGCCGACGGCCTCACGTACACCGTGACGCTGCGCGACGGCGCGAAGTTCTCCGACGGCACCCCCGTCACCGCCGAGGACGTCGCCTGGTCGTTCACCCGCGTGCTGAAGCCGGCGGACCCGAAGGCGCCGCCGCTGATGCAGGGCTTCGTCTCGTTCCTCGACAGCGTCACCGCCAAGGACGCGGCCACCGTCGAGTTCAAGCTGAAGTACCCGTTCGCCCTGTTCAGCGAGCGGATCTCGGTCATCAAGGTCGTGCCCAAGGCCAAGACCGGTGACGCGGCAGCGGCCAAGGCGTTCGACACCGCGCCGATCGGGTCCGGCCCGTTCAAGGTGGACAGCGCGTCCAAGGAATCCGGCATCAAGCTGAGCAAGAACGAGACCTACAACGGCCCGCGCCCGGCCAAGGTCGAGACGATGACGTGGAACACCACCACCGAGGCGTCGGCCCGGGTGTCGGACCTGCAGGGCGGCCGCGTGCAGGCCATCGAGGCCGTGCCGTACCTGAACGTCGACTCGCTCAAGGACAAGTACACGATCGACGTGAAGCAGGCCTTCAACCAGGTCTTCCTCATGTTCAACAACGCCGCCGCGCCGTTCAGCGACAAGCGCGTCCGCCAGGCCCTGCACTACGCCATCGACAAGGACGCGGTCATCAAGACCGCGCTCAACGGCTACGGCAGCCCGGCGACCAGCTACCTCGACGAGGGCAACAAGGCGTACCAGAAGGCCGCCACCGTCTACGACTACAACCCGGACAAGGCCAAGGCCCTGCTCCAGGAGGCCGGCGTCACCAACCTGTCGTTCCGGCTCGACACCACCGACAACTCGGTGGTCAAGGACGTCGCCCCGCTGGTCATCGAGCAGTGGAAGAAGGTCGGCGTCAACGCCACGCTCAACACCGTGCCGTCCTCGGCCATCTACGGCGACATCGTCCCCAAGGACACGTTCCGGGTGCTCATGGCCACCGGTGACCCGAGCGTCTTCGGCGTCGACACCGACCTGCTGATGCGCTGGTACTACTTCGGCGAGACCTGGCCGGGCCAGCGTTACCGCTGGAGCGACGCCAACCGCAAGGCCATGGGCGACCTGCTGGACAAGGCCGCGCAGACCTCCGACGAGGCGGCCCGCAAGGCGCTGTGGAAGCAGGCCCTGGACATGGTGGCGGACGACGCCCCGCTCTACCCGATCCTGCACACCAAGGTCGTCACCGCGTACGACCCGGCCAAGCTCGACGGCTTCTCGGGCGCCTCGACCACCGGCCTGTACTTCCTGGGCACCGGCCGGACCGGCTGAGCCCACTCGGGGCTCCGCCCCCGCCTCCGTCCCGTCCGGCCGCACGTGACCCGTGCGGCCGGGCGGGACGCCCCGGCGCCCCGCCACGAGAAAGAGAATCCATGCTGACCGTCCTGAACCTGGTCGCACGACGATTCCTGACGCTGATCCCCCTGGTGCTGGGCATCACGCTCTTCGTCTTCGTGATCATGCAGTTCTCCCCGATCGACCCGGCGCTGTCCGTCCTCGGCGACCAGGCCACGCCGGCGCAGGTCGAGGCGTTCCGCGCCGCGAACGGGCTGAACGACCCGCTGCCGCTGCGCTACCTGCACTTCCTCGGCGACCTCGTCCGCGGTGACCTCGGCATGACGTTCCCGCCGTCGGTCCCGGTCGCCGAGAAGATCGCCATGGCGTTGCCGCTGACCATCCAGCTCACCGCGCTCGGCGTCGTCGGCGCGCTGGTCATCGCGCTGGCCCTCGGCATCCCGGCCGCCCTGTACCGGGACCGCTGGCCCGACCAGGTCATCCGGATCGTCTCCATGGCCGGCATCGCCACGCCGTCGTTCTGGCTGGCCCTGCTGTTCATCCAGGAGTTCTCGGTCCGCCGCCCGATCTTCCCGACCGGCGGATACGTCAACCCCGCCGACTCGGTCGGCCTCTGGCTGCAGTCCCTCGCGCTGCCCGCGCTGGCGCTGGCCGTACCGGTCGGCTGCTCGCTGGCCCGCATCGTCCGCACGTCGATGGTCGAGGAACTCGACAAGGACTACGTCCGCACCGCCGTCGGCGCCGGACTGCCACCGCGCGTGGTGATCGGCCGCAACGTGCTGCGCAACGCGCTGGTCAACCCGCTCACCGCGCTCGGCCTGCGGATCGGCTACCTCATCGGCGGCACCGTCGTCATCGAGGCCATCTTCTCGCTGCCCGGCATGGGCACCCAGATCATGAGCGCCGTCCAGCAGAACGACACCGCGCTCGCCCAGGGCACCGTGCTCACCATCGCGCTGTGCTTCGTCCTGGTGAACCTGGTCGTCGACATCCTCTACCTCTTCGCCAACCCCCGACTGCGCGGAGGCCACTGATGCGCCGGTCCCTCACCACGCGGCTGTCCCGCCCCGGCATGGCCTTCGCCCGGCTCGGTCTCGCGGCCCGGTTCGCGCTCGGCTTCGTCGCGCTCATCGTCGTGGTCGGCGTGCTCGCCCCGCTGCTGCTGCGCCACGACCCCACCCAGACCGGCCTCGGACCGGCGCTGACCGGCCCGAACGGCGACTTCTGGTTCGGCCTGGACAAACTCGGCCGCGACGTCTTCTCCCGGCTGGTCGCCGGCACCCGGCGCTCCCTGATCGTCGGTTTCGGCGCGGCCGGCATCGCGCTGGTGCTCGGCGCGATCCTCGGCGCGCTCGCCGGCAGCAGCCGCACCGTCGTCGACGAGATCATCATGCGCTGCCTCGACGTGGTCATGGCCTTCCCCACGATCGTGCTCTCCGCGCTGCTGATCATCTCGTTCGGCAAGAACAGCCTGCTGGTCCTCGTCATCGCGATCGGGTTCGTGTTCACCCCCTCGGTCGCGCGCATCGTCCGCGCCAACGTGCTGTCCCAGTACGGCGAGGACTACGTGGCCGCCGAGCGCATCATCGGCGCCCGCCGCCCGCACATCCTCTGGCGGCACGTCCTGCGCAACTGCGCCGCCCCGATCCTCGTCTTCGTCACCGTCATGGTGGCCGACGCGATCGTCTTCGAGGCGTCCCTGTCCTTCATCGGCGGCGGCCTCGCCCCGCAGGAGGCGGCCTCCTCGTGGGGCTCGGTCATCGCCTTCGGCAAGGAGATGGTGCAGATCGGCGGCTGGTGGGCCACATTCTTCCCCGGCCTGCTGATCCTGCTCACCGTGCTGGCGCTCAACGTGCTCTCCGAGGGCATGTCCGACGCCTGGGCCGCCCCGGCCGCGCGCCGCGCCACGTCCACCACCAGCGGTGACGCGCTGGAGCAGGCGCAGCCCGGCACCGGCGAGGTGGTCGGGCTGCCCGGCCTGGCCGAGGCGGCGCAGCGGCTGCGTGAGCGCGCCCGCCCGCTGCCGCAGGGCAAGCCGGTCCTTCAGGTCAGCGACCTGTCCATCGGCTTCGAGGGCCGCCACCTCGGCGTCGACATCGTCGACGGGCTCACCTTCGACGTACGCCCCGGCGAGGTCGTCGGCCTGGTGGGGGAGTCCGGCTCCGGCAAGTCGCTGAGCGTCCTCGCCGTCATGGGTCTGCTGCCGCAGGGCACCCGGGTACGCGGCGAGATCCGCTTCCAGGACACGGACCTGCTGAAACTCAACGCCAAGGGCCGCCGCGCCCTGATGGGCCGCGAGATCGCCATGGTCTACCAGGACGCGCTGTCGGCGCTGAACCCGGCGCTGCGCGTCGGCGCCCAACTCGCCCAGATGATCCGCCGCGGCGGCACCCGCTCGGCCGAGGAACTGATGCGGCTGGTCGGGCTGGACCCGCGGCGCACGCTCGCCGCGTACCCGCACGAGCTGTCCGGCGGGCAGCGGCAGCGCGTCGTGATCGCCATGGCGCTGTCCCGCGACCCGAAGCTGATCATCGCGGACGAGCCGACCACAGCGCTCGACGTCACCGTGCAGGCCCAGGTGATGGCGCTGCTGCTGGAGCTGCGCGAGCGGCTCGGCTTCGCCCTCATCCTGGTCAGCCACGACCTCGCCCTGGTCAGCGACGTCTGCGACCGGGTCGTGGTGATGTACGGCGGGCAGATCGTGGAGACCGGCGTGACCGCCGACGTGATGGAGGCGCCCGCCCACCACTACGCCCGCGGCCTCCTCGGCTCGGTCCTGTCCCTGGAGACCGGCGCGGAACGGCTCACCCAGATCCGCGGCGTGGTGCCCTCACCGGCCGACTTCCCGAAGGGTTGCCGGTTCTCCGACCGCTGCCCGATGGCGACCGAGATCTGCCGGGACACCGCGCCCACCATGGCGGGCACGGACGGCCACGGGTACGCCTGCCACCACCCCGCCGTCACGGTCAGCGAGAAGGAGCCGGCCCGATGAGCGCCACCGCCGAGCACCGGCCGATCGCCGAGCTGAGCGATGTGCACGTGGTGCACGCCGCACGCGGCGGCGGCATGTTCAGCCGGGAGAAGGTCTACGCGCTCACCGGCGCCGACCTGGCCATCCGGGCCGGCGAGACGGTCGGCATCGTCGGCGAGTCCGGCTGCGGCAAGTCCACCCTCGCCAAGGTGCTCGTCGGCCTACAACGGCCGACCGCCGGCACGGTGTCCTTCGCCGGCAAGGACGTGTGGTCGATGACCGCCACCGAACGGCGCGAGCACATCGGCGCCGGCGTCGGCATGATCTTCCAGGACCCGGCCACCTCACTGAACCGCCGGATGCCGGTACGCGACATCCTGCGCGACCCGCTCGACGTGCACCGCCGGGGCACCCGGCAGCAGCGCGAGCAGCGGGTGACCGAGCTGATGGCCCTGGTCGGCCTGCCCCGCTCGGTCGCCGACGTGCTGCCCAGCCAGCTCTCCGGCGGCCAGCGCCAGCGGGTGTCCATCGCCCGCGCGCTGGCCCTGGAACCGGGGCTGGTCATCGCCGACGAGCCGACCAGCGCGCTCGACGTGTCGGTCCGCGCGCAGATCCTCAACCTGCTGCTGGACCTCAAGGACCGGCTCGGCCTGGCCATGGTGCTGGTGTCGCACGACATCCAGACCGTCAAGCGGGTCAGCGACCGGGTCGTCACCATGTACCTGGGCCGCATCGTCGAGCAGACCCCCGCCGACCTGCTGCCCGAGGGCGGCCGGCACCCGTACACCCGGGCCTTGTTCTCGGCCACGCCGGGCCTGCTCTCACCGATCGAGCCCATTCCGCTGGTCGGCCCGGTCCCGTCGGCGACCCGGCCGCCGAGCGGCTGCCCGTTCCGGACCCGCTGCTGGGCCGCCACCGACGGCTGCGCCGTGGACATGCCCGCGCCGCGCCCCGCCGAGGGCGCGGGCCACGAGTTCCGCTGCCACCACCCGGTGCCCGCCGGCACCGCCAACACCGAACTGGTCGCGCTCGCCACCTCGGCGACCGGCCGCACCACAACTGAGTCTGTCGAGGAGAACCTGTGACCACCCCAGCCCCGCGGTTCGCCGGAGTCGTGCCGCCGGCCGTCACCCCCCTGACCGAAGAGGGCGAGGTCGACGTCCACTCCCTGGAACGGCTGGTCGAGTGGCTGCTCGACGCCGGCGTCGACGGCATCTTCGCCCTCGGCAGCTCCGGCGAGACGGTCTTCCTCACCGACCGGCAGCGGGACCTCGCGCTGGAGACCATCGTCAAGACCGCCGGCGGCGCCGTGCCGGTCCTCGCCGGCTGCATCGAACCCACCACCCGCCGGGTCGTGGAGCGGGCCGAGGCGTCCACCCGGCTGGGCGCGGACGGCCTCGTCGTGACCGCCCCGTTCTACGCCATCGTCGGCCCGCACGAGATCGAGCGGCACTTCCGCGCCGTCGCCGCGGCGGTCGAGCTTCCGCTGCTGGCGTACGACATCCCGGTCTGCGTGCACAGCAAGCTCTCCGTCGACCTGCTGACCCGCCTCGCCGCCGAGGGCGTGCTGGCCGGCGTCAAGGACTCCAGCGGCGACGACGTGGCGTTCCGCCAGCTGGCGCTCGCCATCGCCGAGCACGCGCCGGAGCGCGACTTCAGCCTGCTCACCGGCCACGAGGTCGTGGTCGACGCGATGATGCTCGCCGGTGGCTCCGGCTCGGTGCCCGGACTGGGCAACGTGGACCCGGCCGGATACGTGCGGCTGCACCGCGCCTGCGTGGCCGGCGACTGGGCCGCGGCCCGCCGGGAACAGGACCGCCTGACCCGGTTGTTCCGCATCGTCGACGCGGCCGACCCGGCCACCTCGGCGGGCGCCACCCGGGGCGTCGGCGCGTTCAAGACCGCGCTGTCCCTGCTCGGCGTCATCGCCGGCAACGCGGTGTCGCTGCCGCTGCGGCCGCTGGACGACGCCGAGACGGGCCGCGTGCGTACCCAGCTGGAACTGGCCGGGCTGCTCTGACCATGCCCGAGGTGAGCACGACCGGTCTGGTCGCCGCGCTCGACATCGGCGGCACCAAGACCATAGCCGCGCTGGTCACCGCCTCCGGCGAGGTCGTCGGCCGGCACAGCGCGCCGACACCTGGCCGCTCCGGCGCCGCCGCGGTGCTCGACACCGCCGCCGGCCTGGTCGAGAAGCTGCGGGCGGACGCGCCGGGTGTCGTACGGGCGCTCGGCGTCGGCAGCGCCGGCGTCATCGACAGCGGTTCCGGCCTGGTGCTGTCCGCCACCGACGTGCTGACCGGGTGGGCCGGCACGGACCTGCGCGGCGACCTGGCTCGGCGTCTCGGTGTGCCGGTCACCGTGGTCAACGACGTGCACGCCCACGCGCTGGGCGAGGCGCGTCACGGCGTCGCGGCCGGGTACGACACGGTGCTCTACGTCGCCGTGGGCACCGGCGTCGGGGCGTCGTTCGTCCTCGGCGACACAGTGCTCGCCGGTGCGCACAGCGCGGCCGGGCACGCCGGGCACCAGCCGTCGGCGTACGCCGGAACGCTGCCCTGCACCTGCGGCGGGCGCGGGCACCTGGAGGCGATCGCCGCCGGGCCCGCGCTCACCGCCGAGTACGTCCGGCGTACCGGCCGCCCGGTGGCCGACCTGCGGGCCGTCGCCGCGCTCGCGGCAGGTGGCGACGAGACGGCCCGCGACGTCGTCCGGCTCGGCGGCACGGCCGTCGGGTCCGCCGTCGGCGGCCTGGTCAACGTGCTCGACCCCGCCGCCGTGGTGATCGGCGGCGGCGTCACCGGCCTCGGCGAGCCGTGGTGGCGGGCGCTGCGTGACGCGGTGCCCGCCGAGACGCTGCCCGGCCTGGCCGGCGTGCCGGTCCTCGCCTCCACCCTCGGCCCCGACGCGCCGCTGCTCGGCGCCGCCTCGCTCGCCTGGAAGGTCTCATGAACTCCCTCGTCGACCAGTTCCGCCACCGCCTGGTGGTCTCCTGCCAGGCGTACCCGGGTGAGCCCATGCGCGACCCGGACACCATGCGCCGGGTCGCGCTCGCCACCGCCCGCGGCGGCGCCGCCGGCATCCGCGCGCAGGGACTGGCGGACATCGCGGCCATCCGCGCGGCGGTGGACCTGCCGCTGATCGGGCTCTGGAAGGACGGCGACGACGACGTCTTCATCACCCCGACGCTCGAACACGCGCTGGCCGTCGCCGACGCCGGGGCGCACGTCGTCGCGCTCGACGGCACGTCCCGGCCCCGCCCCGACGGCCGTACGCTCGCCGAGACGATCGCCGCCGTGCACGAGCGCACCGGCGCGCTGGTGATGGCCGACTGCTCCACGTTCGACGAGGGCATCGCCGCCGCCGCTGCCGGCGCCGACCTGGTCGGCACCACGCTCTCCGGGTACACCGCGTACACCACCAAGGGCGACGGGCCGGACCTGGACCTGGTCGCCCGGCTCGCCGCCGCGGTCGACGTCCCGGTGGTCGCCGAGGGACGCATCCACACCCCGGAGCAGGCCGCGCAGGCGCTGCGGGCGGGCGCGTGGACGGTGGTGGTCGGCACCGCCATCACCCACCCGAGCACCATCACCGGCTGGTTCGCGTCCGCCGTACGGGAGGCCGCGTCGTGCCGCTGACCGACCTCGACCTGGCCGGCTGCCTCGCGTACCGGCCGGAGCTGGACGTGCCGGCGGACCTGGACGGATTCTGGGCGCGCACGCTCGACGGCGGCGGCGACCCGGCGGCGGTCTACGAGCCGGTCGACACCGGGCTGACCCAGATCCGGACGTACGCGGTCACGATCCCCGGTTTCGGCGGTGAGCCGGTACGCGGATGGCTGCACCTGCCCGCCGGTGCCGACGGGCCGCTGCCCTGCGTGGTCGAGTACCTCGGCTACGGCCGGGGCCGCGGCCTGCCGCACGAGAAGCTGTTCTGGGCGGCGGCCGGTTTCGCGCACCTGATCATGGACAGCCGGGGCCAGGGGTGGAGCGCCGCCACCGGCGGCACGCCCGACCCGCACCCCTACCCGGCCGGCACCGTGCCCGGCTTCCTCACCCGGGGCGTCGCCGACCCGGCGGAGCACTACTACCGGCGGCTCATCACCGACGCGGTCCGGTTCGCCGAGGCCGCCCGGCGGCACCCGGCCGTCGACCCGGCGCGGGTGGCGGTGACCGGCTTCAGTCAGGGCGGCGGCCTCGCACTCGCCGTCGGCGCGTTGTGCCCGGACGTCGTGGCCGTCATGCCGGACGTGCCGTTCCTGTGCGACATCCGCCGGGGCGTGCGCGTCGCCGGGCCGGACAGCCCATACGCCGAGGTCGTCGAGTACCTCGCGCTGCACCGCGACCGCGCCGACCAGGTGTTCCGCACGCTGTCCTACCTGGACGCCGCAGTGCTCGCGCCGCGCGCCACCGCGCCGGCGCTGTTCTCCATCGCCCTGCGTGATCAGGTCTGCCCGCCGTCGACCTGCTTCGCCGCCTACCACCGCTACGGCGGCGACAAGGACGTGCGGGTGTACGAGTTCAACGACCACGAGGGCGGCGAGGCAGCACACCAGCGCGAACAGCTCACCTGGCTGCGCGGCATCCTGGGCGGCTAACGGGCCCGTTCCACCACGTAGTCGGTCAGCTCCAGCAGGAAACGGCCGTCCTCGGTGTCGGCGGCGGCGCCCAGCGCCCGCTCACCCTCACGCCGGGCCGCCAGCGCGAGATCCCGGGCGCTGCGCCGCGCCGACTCCACACAGTCGTACGCGAGCAGCCGCCCGTGCAGCCAGCGCACCTCGGCGTCGGTGCGCTGCGCGCGGGTACGGCTCAGCAACCGCACGAGCCGTTCACGTTCCTCCGGTGTGCACCGCCGCATGAAGTCGATCAGGATCAGCGTGCGCTTGCCCTCCCACAGGTCACCGGCGATCTCCTTGCCGTAGCGGGCGTAGTCGCCGGTGAGGTTGAGCGCGTCGTCCTGGATCTGGAACGCCGCGCCCAGATACCAGCCGTACCGATCCAGCACGTCGACGGCGTTCTCCCGGCCGGTCGCCACGAGGACGCCGGTGCGGCACGGGTAGATGCACGTGTACCAGGACGTCTTCTTCAGGCACATCCGGTAGTAGTCGTCCGCGTCCAGGTCGCACACGTTGTCGCGGATCCAGCCGATCTCGAGCGCCTGCCCCTCCAGCGAGTGGCGCATCATCAGCTCGGTCTCGGTGAACAGCCGCCACGCGATCCCGGAGCCGAGCGCCGCCCGGTTCGCGGCCAGCCGCCGCAACGCCAGCAGGTTCGTCATGTTGCCGACGTTCAGCGCCACGCCCACGCCGTACTCGGCGTGCAGCGTCCGCCCGCCGCGCCGCTGCTCGCTTTCGTCCTGGATGTCGTCGTGGATGAGGAAGGCGTTGTGGAACAGCTCCACTGTCACCGCGGCGTTGAGGCCCACCGCGTCGCCGCCGCCGAACGCCCGGCACGTGGCCAGGCACAGCGCGGCGCGTAGCCCCTTGCCCCACCGGCGCGGGTACTCCGCGACCAGGTCGTAGAGGTAGCGCGGGCCGCCGTCGGGCACGTCGTCGAGCAGCGCGCCGAGGGCCAGCCCGCGATAGCGCTCCAGCATCCGTTCCACGTGCCCGCCGGCCACCCCGGCGGTCGGCGCCATCGCGCGGCTACCGGTCCGTCGGCCGCTTCGGGGCCGGCGACGCCAGCCGGTCCGCGAGCCCGTTTGCGACCTCGGGGGCCAGCCGCGCCAGATTGAGTACGGTGTCCAGCGCGTCGTGCGCGTCCGACGTGTACCGCCGGATCACCTCACCGCGCTGGTCGTCGGCCATCTTCAGCTGCCCGACCACAGTGTCGATCAGGGCGTGCCCGTCGGTGCGGACCCGCGCGACGAGTTCGTCGAACGCCTCCGGGTCGACCCGGCGGCTCTCGGTCAGCTTCTCCTCGAGCCGCCGGGCGCCGGCCAGCCCCGCCGCGAGTTCCTCCTCCAGCACCGTGGCCGCGTGGGTCACGGTCTCCGAGGTCTCCTCGGCCACCTTCTCGAAGCGCTCGTTCGTGCGCTCACGCTCCACGTTCTCCATGCGGCGGAGTCTCCACCCGGCTCCGGCCGACGGGCTAGGCATGTGTCGCGATGGTGACTGACGGTAATGACCGCAGGTGGGGGTCAGGGGTGTCGGCGCGAGCGCCGGGTCAGGACCAGACCGGCGACCAGGAGTACGCCGAGGGCCACTGCGGCGAGCCCGACCGAGGTGATGACCGTCGTGCCACTGCCGGTCACCGGCAACGGCGGGATCGGCTTGTGCGGCCCCGGCTTGGGCGGCTTCGGTGTGGGCGGTTCCGGTGTCGGCGGTGTCGGGGTGGGCTGCACCGGCCCGGCGACGACCACGGTCGCCGAGCAGTTCGGCGTACAGTCCGGGTCGGTGGCGCCTTCGGGTGGTGTGACGGTGGTGGTGTTCGTGAGGTCTCCGGTGGTGTCTGCGGGCACGGTTCCGGTGATCGTGTAGGTGAGCGTGCCGCCCGCGAGGACGGTGACGGTGTCGTTGATGTCCCCGTTGCCCGAGGCGGTGCAGGTGCTGCCGGTGGACGCCTCACACGTCCAGGTGAAGCCGGGCAGCGGCAGCGGGTCGGTGACTGTGGTGCCGACGGCGTCGGAGGGCCCGCCGTTGGTGACGGTGACCGTGTAGGTCAGGGGAGTACCCGGCACGTACGGGTTCGGCGTGGCCGTCTTGGTCACCGCCAGGTCGACAGTCGGAGCCGCCGGGGTCACCACGGTCGCGGTGCAGTTCGGTGTGCAGCCGGGATCGGTGGCGCCCTCGGGCGGGGTGACGGTGGCGGTGTTGGTGAGGTCTCCGGTGGTGCCTGCGGGCACGGTCCCGCTGATCGTGTAGGTCAGGGTTCCGCCCGCGAGCACGGTCACCGTGTCGTCGATGTCGCCGGTGCCGGCGGCGGCGCAGGTGCTGCCGGTGGACGCCGCGCAGGTCCAGGTGAAGCCGGGCAGCGGCAGGGGATCGGTGACGGTGGCGCCGACGGCGTCGGACGGCCCGCCGTTGGTGACGGTGACCGTGTACGTCAGGGAAGTACCCGGCACGTACGGATTCGGCGTGGCCGTCTTGGTCACCGCCAGGTCGACGGTCGGCCGGCCCGGGGTCACGACCGTCGCCGTGCAGTTCGGCGTGCAGCCGGGATCGGAGACACCCTCGGGCGGGGTCACGGTGGTGGTGTTGGTGAGGTCGCCGGTGGTGCCTGCGGGCACGGTCCCGCTGATCGTGTAGGTGAGCGTGCCGCCGGCGAGGACGGTGACGGTGTCGTCGATGTCGCCGGTGCCGGCGGCGGTGCAGGTGCTGCCGGTGGACGCCTCACAGGTCCAGGTGAAGCCGGGCAGCGGGGGCGTGTCCGTGACTGTGGCGCCGACGGCGTCGGACGGGCCGCCGTTGGTGACGGTGACCGTGTACGTCAGCGACGCCCCCGGCATGTACGGGTCAGGGGTTGCCGTCTTGGTGACGGCCAGGTCGACGGCGGGTGCCGCCGGGGTCACCACCGTCGCGGTGCAGGTGGGCGTGCAGCCGGGGTCGGAGACCCCGTCGGGTGGGGTGACCGTCGCGGTGTTCGTGAGGTCGCCGGTGGTGCTCGACGGCACGGTCCCGCTGACCGTGTACGTGAGCGTCCCGCCCGCGAGCACGGTCACGGTGTCGCTGATGTCCCCGGTGCCGGAGGCGGTGCACGTGCTGCCGGTGGACGCCGCGCAGGTCCAGGTGAACCCGGGCGCCGGCAGGGGATCGGTCACAGTGGCGCCGACGGCGTCGGACGGCCCGCCGTTGGTGACCGTGACGGTGTACGTCAGCGGTGCGCCCGGCACGTACGGGTTCGGGCTCGCCGTCTTCGTCACGGCCAGGTCGACGGTGGGGATGACCTGGAGCGTGGCGGAGCCGGGCGGGT
>NZ_JAGPXP010000054.1:0-23500 GCF_018070485.1 Micromonospora sp. C41
GCTGGGGCACGTACTCGTTCTGGCAGTGGTCCTCCTCCGGGGTCTTCCCCGGTGACCAGAACGTGTGGAACGGCTCGCTGGACCGGCTGCGCGTGCTGGCCTGCAACGGACCCTGCTGACCCCGGCCGTACCTCACCCCACGAGGAGGCTGCGATGTCTGTTCCCGTCCACCGGCGGACCGTGCTGCGCGGCGCGGTCCTGCTCGGCGCCGCCGCCGGCGTCGGCGCGCTGACCCAGATCGGCTCCGGCCCCGACGCGCGGGCCGCTGCCACCCGGGTCGACCAGCCGACCATCGCCAACTGCGCGACCTGGGGCGCCCGCCCGCCCTCGTCGCCGGTGAGCGTGGTGGCCAGCCGGCCCAACAAGATCATCGTGCACCACACCGCGTTCCCGAACACCACCGACTACAGCCTCGCCCAGGCGTACCGGAACTCCCGCGACATCCAGAACCTGCACATGGACGGCAACGGCTGGCTCGACTCCGGGCAGCACTTCACCAACAGCCGGGGCGGCTACCTGACCGAGGGCCGGCACGGCAGCCTCTACGCGCTGCTGCACGGCCAGACCATGGTGCAGGGCGCGCACTGCGTCGGGCAGAACAGCCAGGCCATCGGCATCGAGAACGACGGCATCTACCTGGATGTGCAGCCGCCCCAGGCGCTCTGGAACAGCCTGGTGACGTTCTGCGCGTTCACCTGCCAGCAGTACGGCATCGCGCCCACCGAGATCTACGGACACAAGGACTTCAACGACACGCAGTGCCCGGGCCTGCTGCACGACCGCCTGCCGGAGCTGCGCCGTACCGTCGCCGCTCGTCTCGGCGGCTGACCACGGGGGTACGCGGGACGCCCGGGTGCGACGGGCGTCCCGCAGCGCGTCAGTGCTCGCTTATATAAGCCTCGTCTGATACAAAGGGGTCGTGCACGCCTTCGACGTTCTCGGCGACCCGGTCCGCCGCCGGATCCTGGAACTGCTCGCCGACGGTGAGCAGCCCGCCGGGGCGCTCGGCGAGACCGTGCGGCGCGAGTTCGGCATCAGCCAGCCCGCCGTCTCGCAGCACCTCAAGGTGCTGCGCGAACACGGCTTCACCACGGTGCGCGCCGACGGCACCCGCCGGCTCTACGCCGTGGACCCCGGCCCGCTGCGCGAGATCGACGCGTGGCTGGACGGGTTCCGCCGCTTCTGGACGCCGCCACTGGCCGCGCTCGCCACCGAGCTGGCCCGGGGCCGCCGCGAACGACGGCTGCGCGCAGACGACACCGACGACGAGAGGACCGAACCATGATCGACGTGACCGGACAGATCAGCGCCGTCGAGCGCCGCATCGGCGACCGCACGCTCCCCGCCGGGCAGGCGCGGGTACTCACCATCGCCCAGACGTACGACGCGCCGGTGGACGACGTCTTCGACGCCTGCACCAACCCGGAACGGATACCGCGCTGGTTCCTGCCGGTCTCCGGCGACCTGAGCCTCGGCGACCGCTACCAGCTGGAGGGCAACGCCGGTGGCACCGTCGAACGCTGCGACCCGCCGCACGGCTTCGCCGCCACCTGGGAGTTCGGCGACGAGGTGAGCTGGATCGAGGTGCGGCTGCGCGAGGCCGGCCCCGGGCGTACCCGCTTCGAGCTGGAACACGTCGCGCACGTCGACGACCAGCGGTGGGCCGAGTACGGCCCGGGCGCGGTCGGCATCGGCTGGGACCTGGCGCTGGTCGGGCTGGCCTCCCACTTCGCGGCCGACGGCACGGGCGTCGACCCGGCCGCCGCAGCCGAGTGGATGGCCTCACCCGAGGGCCTCCGTTTCGTCACCGAGTCCAGCAGGAGCTGGACGGAGGCAAGCATCGAGGCCGGCACCCCGGCCGAGGAGGCACAAGCCGCGGGCGAGCGCGTCACCGCGTTCTACACAGGCGCCCCCACGCCCTGACCCTCCTCTCCCCCCTCCCCGCCCTCTCCCCTCCCCCTCTCTCCTCGTCGATCTTGCGGTTTGGGCCCTCAGAATGTCCGTTTGACGGAGTTTGCGGGGCACCAAATCGCAAGATCGACGGGTTCGGTCCAGCTCTTCGAGATCTTGGAAGGAAAGGGTCGCCATAGGAGCCTTTTCCTTCCAAGATCTCTTCGCATCTCGTGATGTGGAGCAGGCCTCCCCAAGCTGGACATCCGTCGTTGTCCCGGCGGAGATGCGGGTGATCGTTGCAGGGGCGAAAAGCGGCGGTGGGATGTCGGTGGGGTGGGGCAGACTGCGGGGCATGCCGATCCGTTCCGTCGCCGACCTGACCGCCGCGCTCGACACCGGCGCGACGTTCAAGTATCTGCGCTTCTGGGGGCACCGGCCGCAGCGCGACGGCGGTGTCGGCGCCGGTTGCCTGAGCCAGTGGTGGCCGGCGGCGTTCACAGTGGACGGCCGGGAGTTCGCCACCGCCGAGCACTGGATGATGTGGCACAAGGCCACCCTCTTCGGTGACCTGGCGGTCGCCGAGCGGGTGCTGGCCGCCGGGCACCCGCACCGGGCCAAGGCGCTCGGCCGGCAGGTGCGCGACTTCGACGAGGCGACCTGGGCGGCCCGCCGCTACGAGATCGTGGTGGCCGGCAGCGTGGCCAAGTTCGCCCAGCACGAGCCGTTGCGGCGGTTCCTGCTCGGCACCGGCGACCGGGTGCTCGTCGAGGCCAGCCCGACGGACCGGGTCTGGGGCATCGGCCTGACCGCCGACGACCCGCGCGCCGCCGACCCGGCGACCTGGCGGGGCGACAACCTGCTCGGCTTCGCCCTGATGGAGGCGCGCGCCCAGCTCGCCGGCCAGAGGGGGTGACGTCTGACCTCGGGCGGCAGGTGCGGGTAACGTGCTGCGGCGTGACCCCGTACTCGCACTGCTCCTTCTGCGGCGCGGCCTACCCGGCGGGCGCCGGGTGGCCGCGGGTCTGTTCCTCGTGCGGCGAGACGGTGTGGCGCAATCCGCTGCCGGTGGCGGTGGCGGTGCTGCCGGTCCGCACGCCGGAAGGGCTCGGCGTGGTCGTGGTGCGCCGCGACATCGAACCGGCCCGGGGGCTGCTGGCGCTCCCGGGTGGCTTCGTCGAGTACGGCGAGGAGTGGTCCGAGGCGCTCGTGCGGGAGCTGCGCGAGGAGACCGGGCTGCTGGCCGAGGCCGGCGAGGCGCGGCTGTTCGCGGTGCACGGCGCTCCGGCTGGCGGCACCATGATGGTCTTCGGGGTGCTGCCCGAGCGGGCTATCGGTGACCTGCCGCCGTCGGCGCCGACCGAGGAGGCCACCGAGTGGCTGGTGCTCACCGATCCGGTCGAGCTGGCCTTCTCCACGCACACCCGGGTGCTCGCCGATTTCCTCGCCGGGCAACGCCCGCTCTGACCGGACCGGCCCCGGCAGCGTGCGGCGCGGTCAGCCGCGGGCCGGAACCGGCTGGGGTGAGAACGGCACTGCGGCCGGCGCCTCGATCTCCGGCTCGCCGGCCGGGTGCCGCCACAGCCCGCGCCGCCGCAGGATCGGCAGCACGCCCTCGCCGAACCAGTACGCCTCCTCCAGGTGCGGGTGACCGGAGAGGATGAACTCGTCCAGGCCGAGCGCGTGGTACTCGGCGATCCGGTCGGCGACCTCGGTGTGGCTGCCGACGAGTGCGGTGCCCGCGCCGCCGCGTACCAGCCCGAATCCGGCCCACAGGTTCGGCGAGACCTCCAGCCCGTCGCGGGAGCCGCCGTGCAGGTCGAGCATCCGCCGCTGCCCCTCGGACTCGCTGCGTCGCAGCCCTTCCTGCACGGCGCGCACGTCGGCCTCGGGGATGCCGTCGAGCAGCTTGCGCGCCTGGGCCCACGCCTCCTCGGCGGTGTCCCGGCTGATCACGTGCAGCCGGATGCCGTACCGCAGCTCGCGGCCGGCCCCGGCGGCGAGCCCACGGATCCAGTCCAGCTTGCCGGCCACCTGCGCGGGCGGTTCGCCCCAGGTCAGGTACACGTCGCTGTGCCGGACGGCCACCGGCCCGGCCGCGCCGGACGACCCGCCGAAGTAGACCGGCGGCACCGGGTCGGGCAGCCGGCCGAGCCGGGCGCCCTCGACCTGCACGTGGGCGCCGTCGTGGTCGACCGTCTCGCCGCGCCACAGCGCCCGCACCACGTGCAGGAACTCGTCGGTACGCGCGTAGCGGGCGTCCTTGTCCAGGAAGTCGCCGTACGCGCGCTGCTCGGCCGACTCGCCGCCGGTGACCACGTTCAGTAGCAGCCGCCCGCCGGACAGGCGCTGGAACGTGGACGCCATCTGCGCGGCGAGGGTGGGTGAGAGCAGGCCGGGCCGGAACGCGACGAGGAACTTCAGCCGCTCGGTGACCTCGGTGAGCATGGCGGTGGTCAGCCAGGCGTCCTCGCACCAGGCGCCGGTGGGGGTGAGCGCGCCGGCGAAACCGAGCTGTTCGGCGGTGCGGGCGATCTGCCCCAGGTACGCCACGCTCGCGGGTCGCGCGCCACCGGCCGTGCCGACCGGTACGCCGTGTCCGCCGCCCACGATGTCCCGGCTGTCGCCGTAGGTCGGCAGGAACCAGTGGAAGGTGAGCGACATGGGGGCCTCCGGTGCGCGTCGGACGGGCCGTCTCCTGAGTGGTGGGACGACCGCGCCGACAGACTACCCATAAAACCTATCGGGTTGGTAGGTTGCTGTCGCCCGTCGATGGCCGGGTCCATCCCTCCCCGAGGAGTCGCCATGCGTACCCCCAGAACCCGCCGCCGGCCGGTGGCCGCGCTGCTCACCACCCTCGCGCTGCTGGCCGCGACGGCGCTGACGGCCTGCGGCGGCGAGGCGGCCGACGCCAGCGGCGGCGGCAGTGACGGCCCGCTGCGGATCGGCTACCAGCGCTTCGGCGGGCTCAGCCTGGTCAAGGCGCGCGGCGACGCGAAGAACGTCACCTGGTCGCTGTTCGAGAGCGGCCCGGCGCTGACCGAGGCGCTCAAGGCCGGCTCGATCGACATCGGCCAGGTCGGCGAGGCCCCACCCGTGTTCGCCGCCGCCGGCAAGATCCCGTTCTCCGTGGTCGGCACGTCCCAGCCGATCCCGCAGGGCGAGGCGGTTCTGGTCAAGGCGGGCAGCCCGTATCGTGGATTCGCCGACCTGCGCGGGAAGACGGTCGCGCTGAACAAGGGCTCCAACGTGCACTGGCTGCTGGTCAAGCTGCTGGAGGCGAACCGGATGACGCTCGCCGACATCAAGGTGAAGTACCTCAAGCCCGCCGAGGGGCGGCCCGCGTTCGACAACGGGCAGGTCGACGCCTGGATCATCTGGGATCCCTACTTCGCGCTGGCCGAGCAGCCCGGCGTACGGGTGCTCGCCGACGCCACCGGCCTGGCCGGCAACCGCGAGTACGTGCTGGCCGCGCCGGACGCGGTGAAGAACCGCACCGCCGACGTACGCGCGTTCCTGGACACGTACCGGCAGACCACCGACTGGGGCATCGCCCACCCGACCGAGCGGGCCGCCGTCCTCGCCCCGGAGCTGAAGATCCCGCTCGACGTGGCCACCCGGGCGCTGGCCCGCAGCGCCAAGCCGCTCGCCCCGGTCACCCCGGAGATCGGCGCCGAGTTGCAGGCCATCGCGGACAGCTTCGTGGAGCTGAAGCTGGTGCCCGGACCGGTCGACATCGCCGGGCGGGTGGACGGCCGGTTCAACGAGGCGTTCCAGTGAGCGGTCCGGCGCTGGCCGAGGCGATCCCCGCTGTCGTACCCGATCGGGCGACGCCGCGGCGGTCCCGGGCCCGCGCCTCGCGGCGGTGGCGGCGCGCGGTGAGCCCGGTCGTGCTGGTGCTCGCCTGGGAGGTCGCCGCGCGCACCGGCCTGCTCGCCGCGGAGAAGCTGCCCGCGCCCAGCGCGGTGCTCGCGACCGGGTGGCGGCTGGCGCGCGACGGGACGCTCGGCGTGCACCTGCTCGACTCGCTCACCCGCGCCGCGCTCGGCCTGCTCATCGGCGGCGGCCTGGCGCTGGTGCTCGGCGCGGCGGCGGGGCTGCTGCGCCTCGGTGACGACCTGGTCGACCCGCCGGTGCAGATGGCCCGGATGCTGCCGCACCTGGGCCTGGTCCCGCTGCTGATCATCTGGGTCGGCATCGGCGAGTCGCTGAAGGTCACGCTCGTCGCGCTCGGCGCGTTCTTCCCGATCTACTTCAACACGTACGCCGGCATCCGCGACATCGACGAACGCCTGGTCGAGGCGGCGCGCACCTGCGGTCTCGGCGCGGCGGCCCGCCTGCGGCACGTGGTGCTGCCCGGCGCGCTGCCGTCGCTGTTCCTCGGGCTGCGGCTGGCCATCGGCGCGGCCTGGCTCAGCCTGGTCGTCGGCGAGCAGGTGAACGCGCAGACCGGCGTCGGCTTCCTGATGATGGAGGCACGCGAGTTCAGCCAGACCGACGTGGTGGTGCTCGGCCTGCTCATCTACGCGCTGCTGGGGCTCGCCTCCGACCTGCTCATCCGGTACGCGGAGAGGAGGACGCTGGCGTGGCGACGCGGACTGCGCGCGACCTGACCGGGCCGGTGCTCACCGCACGCGCGGTGACCCGGGCGTTCGGCCCGGCGGTGGTGCTGGCCGGGGTGGACCTGATCATCGGCGCCGGGGAGACGGTGGCGCTGCTGGGCGGCAGCGGATCCGGCAAGAGCACGCTGCTGCGCGTGCTCGCCGGGCTCGACGGCGACGCGGGCGGCGAGCACGCGGTGCACGGCACCGCCGCCGTGGTGTTCCAGGAGCACCGGCTGTTGCCGTGGAAGCGGGTCGCGGACAACGTGGCGCTCGGGCTGACCGGGCCGGACGTGGGCGACCGGGTCGGCCGCGCGCTGGCCGAGGTGGGGCTCGCCGACCGGGGCCGGGCCTGGCCCGCCGAGCTGTCCGGCGGGCAGGCGCAGCGGGTCGCGGTGGCCCGCGCGCTGGTCCGCGAACCGGACCTGCTGCTGCTGGACGAACCGTTCGGCGCGCTGGACGCGCTGACCCGGCTGCGCATGCAGGGGCTGCTGCGGCGGCTGCGCGCCCAGCACGGCTTCGCCGCGCTGCTGGTCACCCACGACGTGGAGGAGGCGCTGCTGCTCGCCGACCGCGTCCTGCTCCTCGACGACGGCGTGATCGCCGAAGAGGTGCCGGTACGCCTCGGCCCCACCCCGAGCCCCGACGACCCGGCCCTCGGCGCGCTGCGCCGCCACCTGCTCGACCGCCTCGGCGTACCCGCCGGCTGACCGCGAGGGAGAACCGATGACCCGCTGGACCCCCGACCCGACCTTCTACCCCTCCCCCGCGCTCGCCGCCACCGCGCCGGCCGAGAAGCTCGCGTACGTCGCCGCGTTCGACCGCGCCGGGCAGCGCCCCGACGCCATCGCGGTGCTCGACACCGACCCGGACTCCGACTCGTACGGCCGGGTGGTGGGCTGGACCGAGCTGCCGAACACCGGCGACGAGCTGCACCACTTCGGCTGGAACGCCTGCAGCAGCGCGCTCTGCCCGACCGCGCCGCACCCGCACGTGGAACGCCGCTACCTGATCGTGCCGGGCCTGCGCTCGTCCCGGATCCACGTGCTCGACACCAAGCCCGACCCGCGCCGCCCCGAACTGGTGAAGGTGATCGGCCCGGAGGAACTCGGCAAGCGCGCCGGATACTCCCGCCCGCACACCGTGCACTGCGGGCCGGACGGCATCTACGTCTCCGCGCTCGGCGGCGCGGACGGGCAGGAGGGACCCGGCGGCATCGCCGTGCTCGACCACACCACCTTCGAGGTACGCGGCGCGTGGGAGGCCGACCGGGGGCCGCAGTTCCTGGCGTACGACTTCTGGTGGCACTACACGCAGGACGTGCTGGTCACCAGCGAGTGGGGCACGCCGTCGATGATCGAGGACGGCATCGTCGGGGAACTGCTGCTGGGGCGGAAGTACGGGCACGCGATCCACTTCTGGGACCTGGCGAAGCGCCGGCACGTGCAGCGCGTCGACCTCGGCGACCAGTACCAGATGCCGCTGGAGCTGCGCCCCGCGCACGACCCGACGAAGTCGTACGGCTTCGTCGGGGTGGTGATCAGCGTCGAGGACCTGTCCGCCTCGATCTGGCTGTGGCACCGCGACGGCGACGCCTGGGCGGTCACCAAGGTGATCGACATCCCGGCCGAGCCGGCCGACCCGGCGGACCTGCCGGACCTGCTCAAGCCGTTCGGGGCGGTGCCGCCGCTGGTCACCGACATCGACCTGTCAGTGGACGACAGGTTCCTGCACGTCTCCTGCTGGGGCACCGGAGAGCTGATCCGCTACGACGTCAGCGACCCGTTCCACCCGGTACGCGTCGGCTCGGTGCGCCTGGGCGGCATCGTCAACCGCACGCCGCACCCGGCGTACCCGGACGAGCCGCTGGCCGGCGGCCCGCAGATGGTCGAGATCAGCCGCGACGGCCGCCGCGTCTACGTCAGCAACTCGCTCTACGGCGCCTGGGACGACCAGTTCTACCCCGACGGGGTGGGTGCCTGGGTGGCGAAGCTCGACGTCGACCCGGAGCACGGCGGCCTCGTGCCGGATCCGCGGTTCTTCCCGCGCGGGGAGGAGTTCCGCGGCCTGCGCGTGCACCAGACCCGGTTGCAGGGGGGCGACGCGTCGTCCGACTCGTACTGCTTCCCGTGACCGGCGCGACCTGGGCGGCGCTGGCCGGCCTCGGCGCGTTCCACGGCCTGAACCCGGCGATGGGCTGGCTGTTCGCGGTGGCCCGGGGCCTGCAGGAGCGCCGCCGGGCGGCGCTGCTGGCGGCGCTGCCGCCGATCGCGGCCGGTCATCTGGCGTCGGTGGCGGTGGTCGCCGCGCTGGTCAGCGCCACCCGGTCGGTGACGGCGAGCACTGCGGTCGCGGTGGCCGGCGGGGTGCTGCTCGTCGGGTTCGGGCTGTGGCGGCTGCTGTCCGACCGGCACTTCCGGTGGGCGGGCATGCGGCTGTCGGCCGCGCAGCTCACCGCCTGGTCGTTCCTGATGTCGGCGGCGCACGGCGCGGGCCTGATGCTGCTGCCGGTGCTGCTCGCCGAACCGGCGGTCGGCGGCGGCCCGCACGCCGGACACCTCGCCGCCGCGCCGGCCGGCGCGCTGACCGGCCTGTTCGCGGCGGCCGTGCACACCGCCGCCATGCTCGGCGTCGCGCTGGCCGTGGCCGTGGCCGTGTACGAGGTGCTCGGCGTCGGTGTGCTGCGCCGGGCCTGGTTCAACGTCGACCGGCTCTGGGCCGGCGTGCTCGTGGTGGCCGGGGTGGTGACGCTGATCGGCGCGGCGTGACCGTGCCGCCGACCTGCTATGGATCGACGGGAAGTCCTACTGGTTGAATAGGAAAGGCAGCGTCGCCCACCCCGGAGGTCAGCCGTGAGTCAGTCCTCGTCCTCAGCCGAAGCCGTCCACGACGCCGACCGGAGCCGGCAGTGGCTCGCCGGGCAGGCACACGGGCCGGGCGTCGACCGTGACCGGCTGCTGGAGGTGGGCGCGGCGATGGCCGCGGTGACCGCCGCCGCCGCGGAGCGCGAGCCGGTAGCGGTGGCGTCCGCGCCGGTCGGCGTCGACCCCGGCGCGCCGATCGTCAAGCCGCTGCCGGCGGAGCTGCTGCGCCCGCTGGACACCAACGCCGAGATGCGCTGGCCGTCGATGGCCGGCCAGGGGTACGTGGTCCCGATCGACCGCTTCTTCGTCCGCAACCACACGGTCACGCCGCACCTGGACGCGGCCACCTGGCGGCTGCGCCTGTTCGGCGACGGGCTGCGCGGCGCGCCGACCCGGGACGACGCAATCGAGTTCGACCTCGACGAGCTGCGCCGGCTGCCCGCCGAGGAGCACGCGGCGCTGCTGGAGTGCGCCGGCAACGGGCGCCGCTACTTCGCCGAGCAGCAGGGCGACCCCGCCCCGGGCGTGGCGTGGGGGCTGGGCAGCGTCGGCGTGGCCCGCTGGCGGGGCGTGCGGCTCGGCACCGTGCTGCGCCTGGCCGGGCTGCGCGACGAGGCGGTCGACGTGATGCCCGAGGGCCTCGACCCGGACTACGTCTCCGGCGGGGTCAACCTCGGCCGGGTACGCCGTCCGATGCCCATCGCGAAGGCGCTGGACGACGTGCTGCTGGCGTACGAGATGAACGGCGAGCCGCTCCCAGCCGACCACGGTTTCCCGGTGCGGGTCGTGGTGCCCGGCTGGGTCGGCATCGCCTCGATCAAGTGGGTGGGCGCGATCGAGGTCTCCACCACCCCGCTGTTCTCGCCGTGGAACACGCAGTTCTACCGCATGTTCGGCCCCGGCCACCCCGCCGGCGGCACCGCGCTCACCGCCCAGCCGGTGCGCAGCGCGTTCGAGCTGCCCTGGGACGCCCGGCTGCCGGCCGGTGAGGAGGTGCTGCTGACCGGCCGCTCCTGGTCCGGCAACGGCCCGATCGCGCACGTCGAGGTGGACACCGGCGACGGGTGGCGCCCGGCCGACCTGGTCACCGCGGACCGGGGCGGCGCCTGGCAGCGCTGGACCGTCCGCTGGCGCCCGCCGGCCACGGGCCGGCACACGCTGCGTGCCCGGGCCACCGACTGCACCGGCGCCGTCCAGCCCGACCGGGCCGCCGTGAACGACCTCGCATACCTGTTCGACGCCGTGGTGGCCCACCCGGTCACCGCCTGCTGACCGCCGCTCAGGTGGCGCCGAGGTAGGCCGGCGGCACGGTGTCGGTGAGCCACACCCCGTTGGCCGAGCGGTAGAACAGGTACCCCGCCTCGGCCATCGCCGCCGCGTCCACCGTCAGCACCACCACCGCGCCGCCCCGGCGCGCGCCGACGCGCCGGGCCGTCGCCACATCAGGTGACAGGTGTACGTGGTGACGCCCGCCCCGGCGCAGCCCCTGCGCCCGGATGGCGTCCAGCACGGCCTCGCCGGTGCCGTGGAACAGCCGGGGCGGCGGCGCGGCCGGGGTCAGGCCGAGGTCGACCGGAACCGAGTGCCCCTGGTTGGCGCGGATCCGGTCGGCCCCGTCCGGACCGGTCTCCACCGCGAAGCGCTGCTTGTCGTTGCCCGCGACCACGGCGTCCAGGTGGGCGCGGCTGATCCCCAGCCCGGCGAGCACGTCGGCCACCGGCACCCAGCCCGCCCGGTCGAGCCGCAGGCCGTACGCGTCGGGCCGGTGCCGCAACGCCAGCGACAGCCGCTTGCTCACCCGAACAAGATCGCGATGTTCCACCCGCCCAGTGTGGAGCCACGCCCCTGCCCTGTCGACGCAGTTCCCCACCCGCACCCCCTCGCCCCTCCCTCTCGCCCCTCCCCGGCCCCGCCTCGCCCCTTCCGCAGCGCCTCCCCGCGCCACCTCGCCCCACGTTTCCGCCCCGCCCACCGCACCCGCCTCGCCTCGCCTCCCCTCGCCTCGTCGATCTTGCGGTTTCGGCCCCTCGGGTGCCCGGTTTACGGTCTTTTGCCGGGGCAGGAACCCCATGATCGGCGAGATGGAGGGCTGAGGGCCGGCGGGGCGGGCGGGCGGGAGGAGCGAGGGGTCAGGCAGCGGCTCGGTCCGGGAGGGGGCGGCGGCGGTGGGACGGGTCGGTCAGCGTGGGCGGGGACCAGGCGCCGTCGGGCTGGTAGAGGTTCGTGCCCGGTGGGACGATCTCGTCGATGCGGTCCAGCACCGCGTCGTCGAGCGTCAGCTCCGCCCCGGCGAGCAGAGCGTCCAGCTGGTCCATCGTGCGCGGCCCGATGATGGTCGACGTGACCGCCGGATGCACGGCGGTGAACGCCACGGCGAGCTGCGGCAGCGTGCAGCCAACCTCGTCGGCGAGCGCGACCAGTTGCTCGACGGCGGCGTACTTGGCCGCGTTGCCCGGCAGCGCCGGGTCGAACCGGGCCGGGGTGAGCGCCGGACGGCCGGCGCCGAGGTCGACGGGCCGCCCCTGCCGGTAGCGGCCGGACAGGAACCCGGAGGCCAGCGGGCTCCACACCAGCACGCCCATCCGGTAGCGGCGGCACACCGGCAGCACCGACGTCTCGACGCCGCGCGCCAGGATCGAGTACGGCGGCTGCTCGGTGCGGAATCGGCCCAGCGCACGCCGCTCGGCGACGTGGTGCGCCTCCACGATCTCCTCGGCCGGGAAGGTCGAGCAGCCGAACGCGCGGATCTTCCCGGCCCGGACCAGGTCGGTGAGCACGCCGAGCGTCTCCTCGACGTCCGTGGTGTGGTCGGGGCGGTGCACCTGGTAGAGGTCGATCCAGTCGGTGCCCAGCCGGCGCAGGCTGTCCTCGACCGCACGGACGATCCAGCGGCGCGAGTTGCCGCCCCGGTTGGGCCCCTCCCCCATCGGGAAGTGGACCTTCGTGGCGAGCACCACGTCGTCGCGGCGGCCACGCAGGGCCTTGCCGACGATCTCCTCGGACTCGCCGGCCGAGTACATATCGGCGGTGTCCACGAAGTTGACGCCGCGGTCGAGTGCCGCGTGGACGATCCGGGCGCAGTCGTCGTGGTCGGGGTTGCCGACCGCGCCGAACATCATGGTGCCGAGGCAGTGGACGCTGACCTCGATGCCGGTGCCGCCGAGGACGCGATAGCGCATGTGAGCTCCCTGGTTCGCACCGCGCCGGCCGGATGGCGCGCGGTCCGGTCACGGTAGGAGTTCGAGTGCGCTGGAGGTCAACCGTCGGCGGCGGGTTCCGCGCTGCCGGCGAGGTAGCCGGCCGCCTGCAACTCGAACAGCTCCCGGTAGAGCCCGCCCTGGGCCATCAACGTGTCGTGGTCGCCGGACTGCACGAGCCGGCCGTGGTCCATCACGAAGATCCGGTCGGCGTGCCGCACGTTCGCCAGCCGGTGGGTGATCAGCACGACGGCCCGGTCCGGGTGCCGCCGCAGATGCTGGAAGAGGGCGTGCTCGGCACGCGCGTCCAGCGCTGCGGACGGCTCGTCGCAGATCAGCAGCCGGGCGTCGCGGTAGAGGCCTCGTGCGGCCACCAGCCGCTGCCACTGCCCGCCGGACAGGTCCTGGCCGTCCTTGAACTGCCGGTCCAGCAGCGTGTCGTACCCGAACGGCAACTCGCTGATCATGTCGTGCGCGGCGGCGTCGCGGGCGGCGGTCTCCACGCTGGGGCCAGGCCCGTCGGCGCGGTCGTGGCGGCCGACGCGGATGTTCTGCCGGGCGGTGAACGGGAACCTCCACCAGTCCTGGCTCATCACCGCGACCTGGGCGGCGGTCTGCCGTGGGTCCAGTTCGGCGGTGTCCACGCCGTCCCAGCGGATCGTGCCGCCGGTGGGCCGGTAGAGGCCGGCAATCAGCTTGGCGAGCGTGGTCTTGCCGGAGCCGTTCTCCCCCACCAGCGCGATCACCTCACCGCGCCGGAACGTGAGGCTTACCTCGTCGACCGCCGCCGTGTCGGTGTCCGGGTAGCGCAGGCTGACCCGCTCGACGTCGATGCGCGTGAACCCGTCGACGGGCAGGTGCCCGCCGGCCGGGATCCGCCGGGTGGCCCGGTCGAGGAAGTCGCGGTAGTCCTGGTAGTAGAGCGCGTCCTCGTAGAGCGAGTTGGTGGCGAAGATCGCGGTGCGCAGGCTCGTACGCGCGGACTGGAGCGCGAGCAGCGCGGTGGCCGCCGCCGCCAGCGCGACCACGCCGCCCATCAGCAGCCCGCCCAGTACGGCGTAGACCGCGAACGCGGCCACGCCGGTCACCGACAGGCCGAGTCCTCGGGTGACGGTCTGCGAACGGGCCAGCCGGAGCTGGGCCTGGGTCTCGACGGTCATCATCCGGTGGTACTCGGCCAGCAGGAAGTCCCGCATCTGGTAGGCACGGATCTCGGCGGCGGTGTGCCGATCGGCCATCAAACGGGCCAGCAGGTACATCCGGCGGCGACGGGTGATCCAGGCCAGCAGCGCCAGGTACTGCCGCCGCGCCAGTTTGACCGCGGTGACCGCCTCGGGCACCGCGGCGAGCAGCAGGCACGGCAGCAGGACGGGCTGGATGACGGTGACCGCGGCGGCGGTGGCCAGCACACCCACGACCCCGGTCACCAGGTTCACGGTGTGGTCCACGATCGACGCGGCCTCGGCCATGCCCCGATCCCGGGCACGATCCATCTCCTCGGCGAAGCCGGCGTCGTCGAACGCGGCGAGTTCCACAGCGGTGGTCGCCTCGAACAGCCGGAGTTCCACCTGGTAGTTGATCTGCGGGATGAGCCGCGCCTGCGCCCAGCCGGCGGCGACAGTCAGCGCTCCCCGGGCCGTCACGGCGGCGGCCGCGAGCAGGAGCGCGGGCAGGGCCGCCCGGATCCGGTCCGGTGTGGGCCCGTCGGCGAAGAGTTGCCGGAGCACGCCGGTGGTGGCGAGCAGGCCGAAGGTGGTGAGCAGGCCGGCGACCACGTTGAGCCCGATCGAGGCGAGCGTGTCTCGGCGGCTGGTCGCCCAGGCCAGGCCGATGGCCTCGCGGACGAGGGCGGGCAGCCGGCGCGCCACCGACCAGAAGCTGGTGTGGGCGAACTCGGTGGCGCGGTTCATCCAGTGCCCGTCCGCCAGCTCCGGCAGCGACGTCTCGTCGCCCGCCGCGCTCCCGGCCGGGGCGGGCTCGTCCGGCGGGTGCTCGTCCGAGGGGCGCCGAGGACCGAAAACCGCTGCCATACGCGTCTCCTCCGGTACGCCGACGACTCCGGAGCTTACGTTCCGCAATCGACAGATGTCTCCCCGTGTTCGGCGTGTCGTACAGGCGTCCCAACCGCGTGTCCACCGGGCGGCGGGCGAAAGACCGCCCGCACGGTGGTCGCCGCCGGGTCGCGTCGCGCGCGACGGTCCGGGTGGCAGGCTTGTGGGGTTCGCCGGCGCAGGCCGGCCGACCGCCCGTCGTGAAGGAGAAGATCGACCCGATGGCTGTGGACGTCACCACCACCGACGAATGGCAGGCGCTGCGCAAGCACGCCGAGGCGATGCGCGGCACGCACCTGCGCGACCTGTTCGCCGCCGACGGGCAGCGGGGTGAGCGGCTCACCGGTGAGGTCGCCGACCTGCACGTGGACTACAGCAAGAACCTGATCACCGACGAGACCGTCGCGCTGCTCGGCGCGCTCGCCGAGCGGATCGGGCTGGCCGACCGGATCGCGGCCATGTTCGCCGGGCGGCACATCAACGTGACCGAGGACCGGGCCGTGCTGCACACCGCGCTGCGCCTGCCCGCGGACGCCTCGCTCACCGTGGACGGCCAGGACGTGGTCGCCGACGTGCACGCCGTGCTGGACCGCATGTCGGCGTTCGCGCAGCGGGTGCGCTCCGGCTCGTGGCGCGGCCACACCGGCGAGCGGATCACCACTGTGGTGAACATCGGCATCGGCGGCTCCGACCTGGGACCGGTGATGGCGTACGAGGCGCTGAAGGCGTACCGGGACGCGGGCATCAGCTGCCGGTTCGTGTCGAACATCGACCCGACCGACATCCACGACAAGACCGCCGACCTGGACCCGGCGAGCACGCTATTCGTGGTGGTCTCCAAGACGTTCTCCACCCAGGAGACGCTCGCCAACGCCGACCAGGCGCGGCGCTGGCTGCTCGCCGGGCTGGACGCGGACGACGACGCGGTGGCCCGCCACTTCGTCGCGGTCAGCACCAACGAGCAGCGGGTCCGGGACTTCGGCATCGACCCGGAGAACATGTTCGGCTTCTGGGACTGGGTGGGCGGGCGCTACTCGCTGCCGTCGGCGGTCGGCCTGTCGGTGATGCTGGCCATCGGGCCGGAGCGGTTCCGCGAGATGCTGGCCGGCTACCACGCGGTCGACGAGCACTTCCGGTCCGCTCCGGTGGAACGCAACGTGCCGGCGCTGCTCGGCCTGCTCAACGTCTGGTACACCGACTTCCTCGGCGCGGAGACCCACGCGGTGCTGCCCTACTCGCAGTACCTGCACCGCTTCCCCGCCTACCTGCAGCAGCTCACCATGGAGAGCAACGGCAAGTCGGTACGCGTCGACGGCTCGCCGGTGACGTACCCGACCGGGGAGATCTTCTGGGGTGAGCCGGGCACCAACGGCCAGCACGCCTTCTACCAGCTCATCCACCAGGGCACCCGGCTGATCCCGGCGGACTTCATCGCGTTCAGCCGGCCCAACCACGACCTGGGCGACATGCACGACCTGTTCATGTCGAACTTCTTCGCCCAGACCGCCGCGCTGGCGTTCGGGCGGACCCGGGAGCAGGTGGAGGCCGAGGGCACCGCGCCCGAGGTGGTGGCGCACCGGGTGATGGCCGGCAACCACCCGACCACGTCGATCCTGGCGCCGAAGCTCACCCCGTCGACGCTGGGCCAGCTGATCGCGCTCTACGAGCACATCACGTTCACCGAGGCCGCGGTCTGGGACATCAACGCCTTCGACCAGTGGGGTGTGGAGCTGGGCAAGGTGATGGCCAACCAGCTCGCGCCGAAGCTCACCGGACCGGACCCGGACCTGGCCGACGTGGACACCTCGACCGCCGAACTGATCCGCCGCTACCGGGCCGAGCGTGGCCGGAGCTGACCGCGTACCCGTGGCGTCCCGCGCGCGACCGGCCGGGACGCCACGGGTCAGCGGCGCAGCAGGTCGGCGTGCGCCGCGCGCAGCCGGATCAGCGCCGGGTCGCCGGCCGGGGCGCGGCGGTCGAGTTCGGCCCACGCCTCGGCCAGCGCGTCGGCGAGCGCCCGCAGCTCGGCGGCGTGCCGCCGGCCGGACTGCTGGTGCAGATCCTCCAGTCGGCGGGCCCAGCCGGCGCTGATCGCGGCGACGCGTTCGGCGTCGGCGCGCGCCTGGGCCCCGGTGCGGGCGGCCGGCGCGGGCACGATCGCGGCGATCGGGCGGGAATCGCCGTCGCGGGTGACGAGGGTGACGGTGTCGGTCAGCTCGGCCAGGGAGACGAGCTGGGTGAGCCGGGTGCGGACCTCGCGCAGCGGCAGGGCGCGCGGCTGCGGGGACCGGTCGGCCAGTGCGGGGACAGCCATGGACACATGTTCACGTCCGGGTACGACAGTTTCGGCGGTCAGGCCGTCCACTCCGGCGCCAGCACCGACCAGACCTCCATGTCGGCGCGGCCCTCCGGCGTCGCGGCGGCCCCGCGCAGGACGCCGTCGCGGCTCATGCCCAGCCGCTTGGCGACGGCGATGCTGCGGTCGTTGCCGGCCTTCGTGATCCACTCGACCCGGTGGATGCCGCGCTCCCGCACCGCCCAGTCGATGATCACGCGCGCGGCGCGGGTGACCAGGCCCTGCCCCTCGGCGCCCGGTTCCAGCCAGCAGCCCGCCTCGCACACCCCGCGCGCGGTGCTCAGCGACACGAACAGCACGCCGCCGACGAGCGTGCCGCGCTGCCAGATGCCCCAGAGGCCGCCGTCGTCGCGGGCCCACCGGTCGGCGTACGCCTGGAGGACCTTGCGGGCCGACTCGGCGTCGGTGGCGACGAAGGACGCGCCGACCCACGGCGAGATGTGCTCGCGGCAGCGGTCGAGGTTGGCCAGGAACTCGTCGGCGTGCCAGGGCGACAGTGGACGCAGCTCCGCGTCGTCGGTGAGGGCGTGGGCGAACATCCGAGGAAGCTAGCAGGACCGTCGCGCTTTTGTCGGTCGGTCCCTCTACGGTCTGCGCCGTGAACGCCGTCCAGACGTACCGATACCTTCAGCCGTCCGCGCTGCGCGCCGCCGGTCTCGATCTGCAGACCTGCGGCGGCCCGGCGGCCAACCCGCGCTTCTTCGCCGGGTTCCTCACCGCCCCGGCCGCGGCGGCGGCCGGGCTGCTCGCCGTCGCCGAGGTGGCCCGCACCCGCTACCACCAGCCGGTCAACCCGGCCAGCCTGGACCCGGTGGTCACCGGCAGCCGGGGCCGCCTGCGGTTCGAGTCGTTCTCCGGCTGCTGCGGGGTGTACGCCCGGATGGACGTCCTGCCGGCCGGGCTGGACGGCGAGATCAGCGGCCACGGCACCACGAACGTGGACGTGAACCCGCCGCTGCGGGAGGCGCTGGCCCGGGTGGGCGGCATCGAGCCGCTGCACGTGGCGGTCGGCCCGGACGACCTGACCGTCTCCACCATGGACGGCTCGGTGGTCGAGCGGAAGGTGCCGCTGCCCGGACGCTGGCTGCGCGGCTTCGCCGAGGTGCACGTGCTCACCGCCGGCTTCGAGCCGCGCGCCGAGATCCCGGCGACGGAGGCGGCGGCGTTCCTGCGCCGGCTGCCCGCCGCGACGGACCGCAGCGTGCTGTGGGCGGTGCCCGCCGGGCGTACGCTGCGGCTGACCTCCCGGCCGGCGCCGGGCGCGGTCTGCCTGGCCGGCGCGGGCCGGCTGGCGGCGCTGCGCGGCGTGCTGCGCCACGCCCGCACGCTGCGGGTGTACGGCCCGGCGGTGCGCGCCGGATCGCCGGCCGTGCCGAGCACGTGGGAGCTGGACACCGGGGCGCTGCGGGTGTCGCTGACGCTGTCCCCCGAGCCGTACCGGGGGTTCTCCGGCGAGGGCGCGGCGCTGGCGGCGCTCGCCGGTGACGACGTGGTGGACGACGCGGAACTGGTGGGCGCGCTGCTCAACTGGGATCCGACGATCGACGTGGCCGCGCTGGCCGACGCCGCCGCGCTGCCCGACGGGCGGGTGCGTGCCGCGCTCGCCCAGCTGGGCACCGCCGGGCGGGTCGGGTACGACGTGGCGGACGGGGCGTACTTCCACCGGGTGATGCCCTACGACGCGGGCCGCGCGGAGCGGGACAACCCGCGGCTGCTCGGCGCGCGGGCGCTGGTCGAGCGCGGCGCGGTCGAGCGCGACGGCGAGGACGCGACGGTACGCACCGACGCCGAGGTCTACCGGGTGCGCCGCCACCCGGACGGCGCATACTCCTGCACCTGTCGCTGGTGGGCGCGGCACCGCGGGCAGCGGGGGCCGTGCCGGCACGCGCTGGCCGTGTCGATGGTCGCGGCGCCGGTGGAGGTGCTGTCGTGACCGGGTTCGTCGAGGCGGTGGTGCGCGGCAGGATGTCCGAGGTCCGCTCCGCCCTGGCCGGGTTGGACGAGCCGGCCCGGCGGGCGCTCGGCGACGAACTGGTCGCCGACGTGCGCCGCAGGCGGGACGCCTGGTGGTGGCAGGGCGAGGCGGCGACGCTGGCGGTCGCAGCGGTGGGGACGCTGAGCACGCCGACGAAGGTGGCCGCGCTGCTCGGCCGCCGCTCGGTCTGGCTGAGCGGCGTCGACGCCGCGCCGGTGGTCGACGTGGCCCGGGAACGCGGGGTGACCTGGCTGGCGGACGTGGCGTACAAGCTGGCCGACCGGCTGCCCCGGGACCGGATGCTCGCGGGCTGGCGGTTCGTCGCCGGTCTCCTGCTGGCGGAGAAGGCGCCGCCGCCGACCGCTGACGACTTCGTGCGTGGCTGGGCCGCCGCGCAGGGCTGGCCGGCCCCGCGCGGGACGCGCCTGCCGACCGTGGACCGGCTGCGGGCGGACCCGTTCCTGGACGCGCTGCTGCCGCGCCTGTTCGAGGTGGACGGCGTGGGCACCGAACTGGCCCGCGGCGACGGCGCGGGCACGGACGCGGATGCCCTGCCCCGTGCGCTGGCGGCGCTGGCGGCGGAGGGCCGGCTCGACCGCGCTGCCCTGCTCAACGGCGTGCTCGGCCGGCTGCTGCGCGGCGACCGGCCGGCGGCGCTGCGCCCGTTCCTGGCCCTGCACGACCTGCTCGCGCCGACTCCGGACGAGGTGGCGGTGCGGTCGAGCGCCTACCTGCGGCTGCTCGCCGACGGGCCGGGGCCGGTGGCCCGCGCCGCCCAGCGGACGCTGCGGGAGGCCGGTGACGCCGCCGAGCCGGAGGCGCTGTGGGAAACCGCCCGGACGGTGCTGGCCCGGCCGGAGAAGGCGCTGGTCCGGGCACAGTTGACCTGGCTCGACCGGCTGGCCCGGCAGCACCCGGATCAGGCCACGGAGGTCGGCGCGGTGCTCGCCGTGGCGGCCGGTCACCCGGACGCCGGACTGCGCGAGCGCGCGCTGGCGCTGGCGGCGCGGCACGGTCACCGGCCAGAGGCGGTCGCCACCGTGGCCGAGCCTCGTGACGACCTGCCGCCGCCGCTGCCGGCGCCGGCCGCGCCACCGCCGATCGCCGACGTGGACGAGCTGGTGGAGGAGGTGGCGGCGACACTGCGCGGACTGTGGCCGGCCTCGGTGCTGGAACGGGTCATGGACGGGCTGCTGCGGCTGGGCACCCGTGACCGCGACCGTCTCGAGGTCGCGCTGGCGCCGGTGCTGCGCCGGGAGCAGGTGGCCGAGTACGAGCACATCTGGGCCCGGTCCGACCCCTCGTTCGAGATCGACCGGCTGCTGCTGTTCGTCGCGCGTATCGGGGACGCCACCCGGCGCCGCGACGGCTGGGCCTCGACGCTGGCTACGGCTGGTGGCGGGCCTGCCGCGGTGGCCTCCGGCCGCCCCGCGCCGATGTGGCTATACCGCCTCCGGCTGGCCGAGGCCGGGCAGCGCCTGGACGGCCGTGACGATCCAGGGTTGTTGTCCGCGCCCACCTCGGCCACCGGGGCGGTCGAACCGCAGGTGCTCTACGATCGGCTGGCGGCGCTCGGCGACCGGCCGTACTGGAGGTGGGACTACACGCAGGCGTTGTTGCGCCTGCCGGCCGGGGTCGACGAGCCGCTTGCGGCCCGCGCCGAGGCGCTCGGCACGCCGGGCGGCGTCGAGCTGGCGGCCTGGCTGCGCGGCGGTGGCGTGCCGGCGCCGGTGCAGGAGGTGGTGACGGTGGGCCGGCGGGACCGGTCCGGCCGCTACGACTGGAGCTACGACCAGTTACCGGAACGACGGCGGCTCGTCGCGCTCACCCCACCGGCCGACGTGGACGACCGGTTCGGCCTGCTCACTGTGCGGCCGGCGGCGATCGGCCGCCGGATCTTCGACGCCGGGCACCTGTGGCCGGCCGTCCTGCCCGGCCACCGGGGCGTGGTCGCCGCCCAGGTCCTTCCCGAGCTGGCCATGGCCGCCCAGGAGGACTTCGCCGGGCGTGGGCCGGTCCTGCTGGCGCTCGCCGAGTGCACTGGTGCGGGCGGGCCCGCGCTGGACCTGGCCGTGGCGTACGGGCTGTGCGCCCGGCACGAGGCGGACCGGGTGGCCGCGCTCGACGCGCTGCTGATCCTGGCCGCCGCCGGTGACCTGAACGCGCCGGCGGTGGGCGGGCATCTGGGCGAGATGGGGGCGCAGGGGCAGGTGATCCTCACCCGGGCCGTCACGCCGCTGCGGGACGCGCTGGCGGCGGGCGCCCGGCTGAGCGTCTGGCGGCTGCTCGCCGCGGCGTTGCCGCCGCTGCTGGCCGGGCCGACGCCACCGCGGGGCACGCCGGACCTGCTCGCGCTGGCGGCGGAGGCGGCGACCGCGACGGGCGTCCGGATCGAGGTACCAGGGCTGGCCGACGTGGTGGCCCGGGGCGGCAGCAGCCGGCTGGTCGCCGAGGCCCGGCGGCTCGCCGCCGCCCTGGCCGCCTGAGTCAGCCGCCCCCGTCGCCGGGCAGGTAGGCGCACAGCGCGTCGAACTGCGCCACGGTCAGGTACGAGGGATTCGCCGCCTGCGGCTGCCGGAGCACCTCGGCCCCGGCCAGCCGCGGGTCGGCGCGCAGCACCTCGCGGCGTACCCGCAGTGGCTCGTCCAGGATCGTCAGGTCCAGCGGCGCGGTCCACGGCTCGCCCGGCGCGCCGGGCTGCGGCGGGGCGGCGATCCGCCCGACGCCCCAGACGCCGTACGGCGTCCGGCCCCGGCTGCCGCTGGCCCAGAACACCACCGGCTGGCCGACGCGCATCAGGCGTACCCGGTAGCCGGGGCGGACGCACCAGCCGGTGACGCGCGGGTCGGCGGCGAAGCGGGCCGTAAGGTCCACCGCGTCCGCGTTGCCCTTGATCAACCAGGCGCCGAGGTCGTCCAGGGTCACCCGCCGATCGGTCATCAGCCCATTCTGCGGTCCGCCCGGGCGGAGCGCCGGACGACGGGGCGGCGGGCCGGGGCGGTCGTCAGATGATCAGGTGGGTCCAGTAGGTGAGCCAGACCGCGAACAACGCGCCCTGCAGCAGCGCCAGCGCGGCGGTGAGCCAGCCGTCGAGGCCGGGCCGGCGAGCCCAGCGGGCCAGCACGAACGCGACCGGGAACGCGGCGAGCAGGTAGCGCAGGAGGCTCTTGTACACCGGCGGCCCCATCGACAGTGGCACCAGCACCACGACGAGCGTGTAGACCAGGTACGGCCAGTCGGCCCGGCGGCGCAGCCCGACGACCGCCACCACCAGCGTCGCCACCGCGATCCACACCCGCAGCGCGTCGGCCGAGTTGCCGCCGGTCAGCGCGGACACCGCCGTCGCGACGGGGTTCTGCAACCGGATCGCCCAGCCGGTCTCCTGCGCGTGCTGGTAGGCGAACCAGTCCCCGCTCTGCCAGCGGCAGAACGCCATGAACGTCAGCCAGCCCGCCGGCACCAGCACCAGCGGCCAGCCCTCGCGCAGCAGTCGCGGCCACGCGCGCGGGCCGGCCCGCCAGCCGTGCTGGCGGAGCAGCACCAGCGCCAGCGGCGCCACCACGAGGAAGCCGACGGAGCGGCTCATCGCCAGGAAGTAGCCGACCACGCCGACGACCAGCCAGCGGCGTCGTTCGGCGTACCAGAAGGTGGCCAGCGCCAGGCAGACGAACAGGGACTCGGTGAGCGCCGCCTGGAACAGGAACGCCGTCGGCAGGAGCAGCAGGTACCGGACCGCTCGCCGGCCGTCGGCCGGTGCGGCGCCGCCGAGCAGCCGGCCCCCCAGCCGGTACGCGAAGTAGAGCTGCACCACCAGCGCCACGTTGCTGACCAGCAGCAGAGCCCAGGCGGTGTGACCGCCGAGCAGCGGCGCGAGCGGCCGGGCCAGGAACGGATAGAGCAGCGGGAAGCCGAAGTCCGGCCACGGCCGGTCCAGTGGCAGCCGGGCCAGGTGCTCGTAGAGGAACGAGTCCCAGGCGAACCAGAGCGAGAACCAGCGGTGCGACGAGATCGCGTCCTGCTGCTCCCGCATCCCGGTCTCGCCGGCCGGCGGCGCGCCGGGCACCCCGTCCCAGGCGGCCAGCACCAGCACGCCGAGCAGGCTGAGCACGAGCTTCGAGCCGACGAAGACGGCGAACACGAATCCCCACGGCTCGGGCACCCCGCGGACGACCCGGATTCCACGCGACCACCACCGGGTACGCCCGGAGCGCGCCCCGACGGCAGGGCCGGCCGCCCGTTCAGATTCGGCCGCGCGTTCAGATTCGGCCGCGCGGAAGGATTCGGCCGCGCGTTCGGGGTCGGCCGCGCCACCGGGATCGACCCGCCGCTCCTCCGTCATCGCGCTCCCACCGGTCGGCCCCTGGCCGACGGCCCGGCCGGAAACCCGGCCCGCATTCCCCATCCGTCCCCGCCCACACCCGTCCCCGCCGGCACCCGTCCGGCCCACACCCCTCCGGCCTGCCCCGTCCAGCCCGCCCACACACCTGTCCGGCACGCCCCCATGCCCGCGTCGATCATGAGGTTGGCGGCGACAAATCTGACACCAAACGCCGTCAACTTCATGAT
>NZ_JAGPXP010000055.1:0-20920 GCF_018070485.1 Micromonospora sp. C41
GAAAGTGCAAGATCGACGCCGACAGGGGTGGGCGGGGCGGGCGGGGGCGGGGTCAGTGGGAGGTGGACTCCTTGCGGGCCTGGTCGGCCAGGTGGGCGGGCATGGGCTCGTGGCGGGCGAACTCGCGGCGGAACGTGCCCGTGCCGGCCGTCATCGAGCGCAGCTCCACCGCGTACCGCAGCAGCTCCGTGGCGGGCACCTCGGCGCGGACCAGCGTGCGGCCCTCGGCGTCCGGGTCCGGCTCGGTGCCGAGCACCCGGCCGCGCCGCCCGGACAGGTCGCCCATCACCGCGCCGACCGACGAGTCCGGCACCCGCACGGTGATCTCGTCGACCGGCTCCAGCAGCGTCGGCTGGCCCTTCTCGGCGGCGTCACGCAGCGCCAGCGCGCCGGCGGTCTGGAACGCGGCGTCGGAGGAGTCGACGCTGTGCGCCTTCCCGTCCACGAGCGTCACCCGCAGGTCCACCACCGGGTAGCCGGCGACCAGGCCGCGTTCCATCTGCGCCCGTACACCCTTCTCCACCGACGGGATGTAGTTGTGCGGGACCGCGCCGCCGACCACCCGGTCGACGAACTCGAAGCCGGCGCCCCGGGGCAGCGGCTCCACCTCGATGTCGCAGACCGCGTACTGACCGTGTCCGCCGGACTGCTTGACGTGCCGGCCGTGCCCGCGCGCGGCGGCGCCGAACGTCTCGCGCAGCGGCACCCGGACCGGTTCGGTGTCCAGCTCGACGCCGCCGCCGCGCAGCCGGTCGAGCACCACGTCGGCGTGCGCCTCGCCCATGCACCACAGCACCAGCTGGTGGGTCTCCGCGTTGCGTTCCAGCCGCAGCGTCGGGTCACCGGCGACCAGCCGGGACAGGTTGCGGGCCAGCGCGTCCTCGTCGGCCCGGCTGCGCGCCACGATCGCCACCGGCAGCAGCGGCTCGGGCATCTCCCAGGGCGCGACCAGCAGCGGGTCGTCCTTGGCCGAGATGGTGTCGCCGGTCTCCGCGCTGCCCGACTTGGTGATCGCGCACAGGTCACCGGCGACGCAGGCGGCCACCTCGCGCAGCGTCGCGCCCAGCGGGGTGTAGACGTGGCCGACCCGCTCGTCGGCGTCGTGGTCGGGGTGGCCGCGCTCGGCCATGCCGTGACCGGACACGTGGATGACCTGGTCGGGGCGGAGCGTGCCGGAGAAGACGCGCACCAGCGAGACCCGCCCGACGTGCCTGTCGACTGTCGTCTTGACCACCTCGGCGACGAGCGGGCCGTCCGGGTCGCAGGTCAGCGGCGGGCGGGGCGAGCCGTCCACGCCGGTGACCGCCGGCAGGTCGTGCTCCAGCGGCGACGGGAACGCCGCGACCAGGCCGTCGAGCAGCGCGTCCAGGCCCACGCCGGTCTCCGCGCAGACCGGCACCACCGGGTAGAAGTGGCCGCGGGCCACAGCGGTCTCCAGGTCGGTGATGAGCACCTCGGGGTCGATCTCCTCGCCGCCGAGGTAGCGGTCCATGAGGGTCTCGTCCTCGCTCTCCGCGATGATCCCCTCGATCAGCTCGTTGCGGGACTCCTGGATGGCCGGCAGGTGCTCCGGGTCCGGCTCGCGTACCTCCGGCGGCAGCCCGGCCGAGTAGTCGTACACCCGGCGGGTGATTAGGCCCATCAGGCCGGCCACCGACTCGCCGTCGTCGCCGAGCATCGGCAGGTAGAGCGGGAGCACGTTGTCGCCGAAGACGCGCTGGCACAGCGCCACCGCCTCGTCGAAGTCGGCCCGCGGGTGGTCCAGCCGGGAGACCGCCACCGCGCGGGGCATGTCGACGGCGGCGCACTCCTCCCACAGGGCGGCCGTGGCGGCATCCATGCCGTCGACGGCGGAGACCACGAACAGCGCCGCGTCGGCGGCGCGCAGCCCGGCGCGCAGCTCGCCGACGAAGTCGCCGTAGCCCGGCGTGTCCAGCAGGTTGACCTTGACGTCGCGGTGCACCAGCGGCGCGCAGGCCAGGCTGACCGAGCGCTGCTGCCGTACGGCGGCGGGGTCGTGGTCGCAGACGGTGGTGCCCTCGGTGACGGCGCCGGCCCGGCCGATCGTGCCGCTGGCGGCCAGCAGCGCCTCGACGAGAGTCGTCTTGCCGGCGCCGGAGTGCCCGACGAGCACCACGTTGCGAACCCTGCCGGGCTCGGTCACCACCGGCGCGCCGCCGGTGACACCCTTCTCGTTCTTCTGCGCCATCGCGGCGCACCTCCCTCAACCGGTGGTGGTGGCGACCGCCGCGGGCGACGGGGGAGCGGACCCGGGACGGGCGCCGCGGCGATATCTTCCGGTGATCTCCTGCTGGCCGGGAACGCGGACCGGTGATCCGGTGAACTGGCTCACCTCCTGGCTCGATCTCACACCCGCGCGGGGGCGGGCACAAGGGCCGTCGGGCGGGTCGTGTGCCCGGCTGTGTCCCCGGCGGTTGCGGGCCGTTATCGTGGGACCGCCATGGCGAAGATCTTCCAAGTGACGGCCCGCGCGGGCATGACCCGCGTCGTGGAGCCGATCGCCCGTGCGCTGCTGCGTGCGGGCGTGTCCCCCAACGCGGTCACCGTGACCGGCACCGTCGGCGTGCTCGTCGGCGCGCTCGGCTTCGGCGCGCGCGGCCATCTGGTCGCCGGCGCGCTGATCGTCACGGTCTTCGCCCTCACCGACCTGCTCGACGGCACGATGGCGCGGATGAGCGGCGGGTCCACCCGGTTCGGGGCGTTCCTCGACTCGAGCATGGACCGGGTCGCCGACAGCGCGGTGTTCGGCGCGGTCGCGTACTGGCTGGCCACCGAGCACGACTACTCGGGCGTGGCGGCGGCGCTGATCTGCCTGGCCGCGGGCGGGCTGGTCTCCTACGTCAAGGCCCGCGCCGAGGGCCTCGGGATGACCTGCAACGTGGGCATCGCCGAACGCACCGAGCGGCTGCTCATCGTCGGCGTCGGCGGCCTGCTCACCGGCCTCGGCGTACCGCTGGCGCTGGAGATCGCGCTCTGGCTGCTCGCCGCCGTCTCGATCTTCACCGTCGGGCAGCGGATGGCCCACGTGTACCGCCAGGCCCAGCAGGTCGGCGTCGAGTGAACCTCACCGAGGCGGGCTTCGTCGCGGGCTGGCGCCTGATCCGGGCGCTGCCCCGGCCCGTCGCGGCCGCGGCCTTCCGGGCGGGCGCCGACCGCGCCCACCGCAAGGACGGCGGGGGTACGCGCCGGCTGCGCGCCAACCTGCGCCGGGTGGTCGGCCCGGAACTGCCCGACGCGGAGCTGGACGCGCTGGTGCGCGAGGGCCTGCGCTCGTACGCCCGGTACTGGATGGAGGCGTTCCGGCTGCCCGGCCTGAGCCGGGCGCAGATCCTCGCCGGGTTCCGCCTGGACGGGCAGGAACTGCTCGCCGCCGACGTGGCGGCCGGGCGGGGCGCGGTGGTGGCGCTGCCGCACGCCGGCAACTGGGACGCGGCCGGCGCCTGGGTGGCGGCCACCGGCTGGCCGATGACCACGGTGGCCGAGCGGCTCCCGGACGGCGTCTACGAGCGGTTCGTCGGGTTCCGGGAAGGGCTGGGCATGGAGATCCTGCCCAACACCGGCGGCCCGCGTCCCGCGTTCGACGTGCTGGTGGACCGGCTGCGCGCCGGCTACGTGGTGCCGCTGCTGGCCGACCGGGACCTGTCGGCCCGGGGCGTGGAGGTCGACTTCTTCGGCGGCCGGACCCGGATGCCGGCCGGGCCGGCGCTGCTGGCGATCCGCACCGGCGCGCCGCTCTACGTGGCCTCGATGTGGTACGAGCCGGACGCGGCGTGCGCGTCGATCGACGGCCCGCTGCCGCTGCCGGACCCGGACAGCGCCCCGCTGGACGAGCGGGTCCGCGCGGTGACGCAGCGGATTGCCGACGGTCTGGCGGCGGGCATCGCCCGGCATCCGCAAGACTGGCACATGTTGCAGCGGATGTGGCTGGACCAGGGCCGGGACGGTACGCCCACGTCGGCGGCGCCGCCGGCCACCACCGGGACGGTCTAGGGGGAGGGCGCAGTGCGTATCGGCATCGTGTGCCCGTACTCGTTCGACGTGCCGGGCGGGGTGCAGAACCACGTCATGGACCTGGCCGAGGCGCTGCTCGGGCTCGGCCACGAGGTGAGCGTGCTGGCGCCGGCCGACGAGGACTCGGCGCTGCCGCCGTACGTGGTGTCGGCCGGGCGGGCGGTGCCGCTGCCGTACAACGGGTCGGTGGCCCGGATCGCGTTCGGCCCGGTCTCCACCGCCCGGGTGCGGCGTTGGATCACCCGGGGCGACTTCGACGTGCTGCACGTGCACGAGCCGCTCACGCCGAGCCTGTCGATGCTGGCCGTGCTCTGCGCCCGCGGCCCGGTGGTGGCCACGTTCCACACCGCGATGACCCGTTCCCGGGTGCTGTCGGCCGCGCAGGGCGCGCTGCAGATCGTGCTGGAGCGGATCACCGCCCGGATCGCGGTGAGCGCGCTGGCCCGCAAGGTGCAGGTCGAGCACATGGACGGCGGCGCGGTGGAGATCCCCAACGGGGTGGCGGTGGCGAAGTTCGCCGGGGTGCCGCCGCTGCCCGGCTGGCCGGGGGAGTGCGCGCCGGGCACCGGCGGCACGCTGGGTTTCCTGGGCCGGTTCACCGAGCCGCGCAAGGGCTTCCCGATCCTGCGGGACGCGTTCGTCGCGCTCGCGCCGCACCGCCCCGGGCTGCGCCTGCTGGTCGCCGGGCCGGGCGACGCCGACGAGCTGTACGGGCGGTTCCCGGCCGCCCTGCGCGACCGGGTCACGTTCCTCGGCCTGGTCTCCGAGGCGGACAAGGCACGCATGTTGCGCAGCGTGCACCTCTACGTCGCACCGAACACCGGCGGGGAATCCTTCGGGATGATCCTCACCGAGGCGCTGGCCGCCGGGACGACTGTGGTCGCCAGCGACCTGGACGCGTTCCGCCGGGTGCTCGACGGCGGCCGGGCCGGACAGCTGTTCCCGACCGGCGACGCGGCGGCGCTGGGCGGCGCGCTGTCCGAGCTGCTCGACGACGCCGGCCGCCGCGCCGGGCTGACCGCCTGCGGCGACCAGGTGGTGGCGAATTTCGACTGGCCCGTGGTTGCCCGCCGTGTTCTGGAGGTATACGCAGCCGCGATCGAGGCCACCGACGGCCGGGTCATGGACCAGGAGTGGGCGGGACTGGGCTGACCGGGGTGGCCGCTGCGGCCGCTGTGACGAGCGCGTCGACCGGTGCCCCGCGCCGGGCGGGCGGGATGAGGAGCAGCACTACGATGCCGGGCATGTGGTGGGTGGTGGGCGCGGTCGGTGTGCTCGGGCTGGTCTCGGCGTACCTGATCTGGACCTCCGGCCGGGTGCAGCGGCTGCAGGTCCGCGCGGACTCGGCGGCCCGCGCGCTGGAGGCGCACCTGCTGCGCCGCGCGGCCGCCGCCGCGGTCCTGGCCGAGCAGCGGTACGGCGTGGAGCTGTACGCCGCCGCCCGGATCGCGCTCGACGCCGCCCCGGAGGAGCGCGAGGCGGCCGAGAACGACCTGACCCGGCAGTTGCGGGCGGTGCGGCTGGATCCGGACGACCCGGGCTGCGCGGCGGTGATCGCGGCGAGCCGCCGGCTGGCGCTGGCCCGGCAGGTGCACACCGACCTGGTCCGGGACGCCCGATCGGCGCGCAGCCGCCCGGTGGTGCGGCTGTTCCGGATGGGGCGGGGGCGGGAGTGGCCCCGCTACTTCGACATCGACGATCCCACGCTGGCCTCCCCGGCGGACGTGACCACCGGCTGACCGCCGGTCGTGACCGGGGCCACACGGCAGGCCACCGGGGGTTCGATTGGCGCTCGGAGCGGCGTCGCGACGGTCGTAGCATTCCTGCGCAGTCACCTCCCGAGCACGCCGAGGAGCGATGTCCCGTGTCTGAGTCCGCAGCCCCGACCCCCGCCACCGCCGTCGGCACCGCCCGCGTCAAGCGCGGCATGGCCGAGATGCTCAAGGGCGGTGTGATCATGGACGTGGTCACCCCCGAGCAGGCGAAGATCGCCGAGGACGCCGGCGCGGTGGCCGTGATGGCGCTGGAGCGGGTGCCGGCCGACATCCGCGCGCAGGGCGGGGTGTCCCGGATGAGCGACCCGGACATGATCGACGGCATCATCTCCGCCGTCTCGATCCCGGTGATGGCCAAGGCCCGCATCGGCCACTTCGTCGAGGCGCAGATCCTCCAGGCGCTCGGCGTCGACTACGTCGACGAGTCCGAGGTGCTGACCCCGGCCGACTACGCCAACCACATCGACAAGTGGGCGTTCACCGTCCCGTTCGTGTGCGGCGCGACGAACCTGGGCGAGGCGCTGCGCCGGATCACCGAGGGTGCCGCGATGATCCGCTCGAAGGGTGAGGCGGGCACCGGTGACGTCTCCAACGCCACCACCCACATGCGCAAGATCCGGCAGGAGATCCGCCGGCTCCAGTCGCTGCCCGACGACGAGCTGTACGTGGCGGCCAAGGAGCTGCAGGCCCCGTACGAGCTGGTCAAGGAGGTCGCCGAGCAGGGCAAGCTGCCGGTCGTGCTGTTCACCGCGGGCGGCATCGCTACCCCCGCCGACGCGGCCATGATGATGCAGCTCGGCGCCGAGGGCGTCTTCGTCGGCTCGGGCATCTTCAAGTCCGGCAACCCGGCACAGCGGGCCGCCGCGATCGTCAAGGCGACCACGTTCCACGACGACCCGGACGTGCTCGCCAAGGTGTCGCGCGGGCTGGGCGAGGCGATGGTCGGCATCAACGTCGACGAGATCCCGCAGCCGCACCGCCTCGCCGAGCGCGGCTGGTGAGCGAAAGGAAGGGCCCCCTGTTAACGCCTCCGGTAGAGGCGGGGCCCCTTGTTAACACCCCGGAAGGAGCGGCGTGACCGTACCGGTGATCGGCGTGCTCGCGCTGCAGGGCGACGTACGCGAGCACGTCGCGGCGCTGACCGGCGCGGGCGCCGACGCCCGGCCGGTGCGGCGCCCCGGCGAGCTGGACGCGGTCGACGGCCTGGTGGTGCCCGGCGGCGAGTCGACCACGATCAGCAAGCTGGTGGACATCTTCGAGATGCGCGAGCCGATCGACAAGCGGATCGCCGCCGGCATGCCGGTCTACGGCTCCTGCGCCGGCATGATCATGCTGGCCGTCGAGGTGCTGGACGGCCGCCCCGACCAGCGCGGCTTCGCCGGCGTCGACATGACGGTGCGGCGCAACGCGTTCGGCCGTCAGGTCGACTCGTTCGAGGCGCCGGTGGCGCTCACCGGCGTCGACGGCGGCCCGTTCCACGCCGTGTTCATCAGGGCGCCCTGGGTCGAGCGCGTCGGCCCCGACGTCGAGGTGCTCGGCCGGGTGACAGACGGCCCGGCCGCGGACCGGATCGTCGCGGTACGGCAGGGCAACCTGCTGGCCACCTCGTTCCACCCGGAGCTGACCGGCGACCTGCGCCTGCACCGCCACTTCGTGGAACTGGTCCGGGCGAGCCGCTGAGCGGCCGGTCCGTCCCTGATTGTGCCGGTTCGGGCGGCCCGGGGCGGGCCGCTGCCGTGCGGCGCGTGACAGTGACCCGGCCCCCGCCGGTAGGATTGCCGAGATTCGGCAGGGCCATCAGCCCGCCGCGGCTCCCAGCAGAGATCACGGCACCTCGGCGTCGGCGTGCGCCGGCGGGGGAGCGGGGCGTGTGGTGCGGTCGATGCAGACGGCGGGTAGCAACGGAGGTAACAGATGTCCGGCCACTCAAAGTGGGCGACGACCAAGCACAAGAAGGCGGTCATCGACGCCAAGCGCGGCAAGATGTTCGCCAAGCTGATCAAGAACGTCGAGGTGGCCGCCCGTACCGGCGGTGGTGACCCGGCCGGCAACCCGACTCTCTACGACGCCATCCAGAAGGCGAAGAAGAACTCGGTCCCGAACGACAACATCGACCGCGCGGTCAAGCGCGGCTCCGGCCTGGAGGCCGGCGGCGCCGACTGGCAGACGATCATGTACGAGGGTTACGGCCCGAACGGCGTGGCGATGCTGATCGAGTGCCTCACCGACAACCGCAACCGTGCCGCCACCGAGGTGCGCACCGCGCTGACCCGCAACGGCGGCTCGCTGGCCGACGCCGGCTCGGTGTCGTACATGTTCTCCCGCAAGGGCGTGGTGATCGTCCCCAAGGGCGGCACGACCGAGGACGACGTGATGATGGCAGTGCTCGACGCGGGCGCGGAGGAGGTCAACGACCTCGGCGAGGCGTACGAGGTGGTGTCCGAGCCGGGCGACCTGATCGCGGTCCGCACCGCGCTGCAGGACGCCGGCATCGAGTACGAGTCGGCCGAGTCCTCCCTCATCCCCAGCGTGAACGTGCCGCTGGACGAGGAGGGCGCGCGCAAGATCTTCAAGCTGATCGACGTGCTGGAGGACTGCGACGACGTGCAGAACGTCTACGCCAACTTCGACGTCTCCGACGAGGTGATGGCCGCGGTCGGCTGACCCCGGTCCGACGTGCCGAGCGCCGGCTCCCCGCTGCGGGGTGGCCGGCGCTCGGCGTATGCCCGTCGTCAGCCGATCGGCTCGCGCTGCCGCCACGCCGCCCGCACCGAGGTCCGCCCGTTGGTGCGCAGCAGCGAGCCCTCGTAGACCCGGGCCCCGGCGAGCAGGAACCCGGCCGCCGCGAGCAGCAGCAGCGCCAGCGACACGAACGGCTCCCACGTCGCCGCGTCACCGGTGAACAGCCGTACCGGCATCGCTGTGGGCGCGGAGATCGGCAGGTACGACAGGACCCGCATCGCGGTGGCGTTGTCGTTGAGGAACACCACCGCGAAGAACGGCGCCATCACGGCGAGCTGCACCGGGGTGGACGCCCCGGCGATGTCCTCCTGCCGGTTCACCAGCGCGCCGGCCGCCGCCCACATCGCAGCCAGCAGCAGGAAGCCGCACAGGAAGAACGGCACGAACCAGCCGATCGCGGGCGCGATCAGGCCCAGCAGGTCACCGCCGTCGGTCAGGCGCATCCCGATCAGCGCGACCGCCGCGATCAGCGTGATCTGCCCCAGCGCCAGCGCGCCCGCGGCGAGGATCTTGCCGGCCAGCAGCGCCCGGGCCGGCACGGCGGCCACCAGGATCTCCACGATCCGGGTCTGCTTCTCCTCGGTGACGCTCTGCGCGATCTGCAACCCGAACGTCTGGGACATGAAGAAGAAGACGAACGCGAAGGCGAACGGCACCAGGTACGCGACGAGTGGATCCACCGCGTCCGGGTCCAGCAGCTTCACCTGCGGGGCCGCGCTGAGCGCGGCGACCACGTCGTCCGGGGCCCGCTCGTCGGCGACCACCACCGGACCGGCCACCACCGCGGCGTCCGCGTCGCCGTCGCGTACCGCCTGCTCGGCGGCGCCGTCGTCGGCGACCAGCAGGACGTCCAGCCCGGCCGCGCGCAGCGGTTCGGCGCCGGCCGCGGTCACCGCCACCGTGGACGGGCCGCTGCTCAGCATCGCCGGCACCACGGTGGCCACGACGGCGAGCAGCAGGAAGATCAGCGTGCTGTAGAGGAACGTCTTGTCGCGGACCTTGACCTTGATCTCGCGGGCCGCGACCAGCCGGGTGGCCTGGAACGTGTTCACTGGTTGACCTCTCGGAAGATCTCGGCGAGGGACGGGGTGACCGGGCCGAACGCGCGCACCGGGCCGCGTTCCAGCGCCGCGCGCAGCACCGCCTGGTCGTCGGCGGGCGGGTCCACCTCGAACACGGCGCGCGCGCCGTCGAGGTCGACCAGCCGCACGCCGGGCTGGTCCCGCAGCCAGCCGGCGTCGCCGTCCACCACGAGCGAGAACCGGGGCAACGTGTACGCGGCGCGCAGCTCCTCGCGGGCGCCGGCGGCCCGGATCGTCCCGCCGGCGATGAGCACCAGGTCGTCGCAGAGCCGCTCCACCACGTCGAGCTGGTGGCTGGAGAACAGCACCGGCGCTCCGGCGGCGGCACGTTCCCGCAGCACCGCGACCACCATGTCGACGGCGAGCGGGTCGAGCCCGGAGAACGGCTCGTCCAGGATCAGCACCTCCGGGTCGTGCACCAGCGCGGCGGCGATCTGCGCGCGCTGCTGGTTGCCCAGCGACAGCGTCTCCAGCAGGTCGTCGGCCCGCTCGCCGAGACCGACCCGCTCCAGCAGCGCGTCGGTGCGCCGGCGCGCCCCGGCGGCGTCCAGCCCGTACAGGCGGCCGAGGTGGACCACCTGCTCGCGGGGCGTCATCTTCGGGTAGAGGCCGCGTTCCTCGGGCATGTAGCCGAACCGGGCCCGGTCCTCCCGGGTGAGCCGGTGTCCCCGCCAGGTGACCTGCCCGGCGTCCGGGGCGAGCACGCCGAGGATGATGCGCATGGTGGTGGTCTTGCCGGCGCCGTTGCCGCCGACGAACCCGGTCATGCGCCCGGCGGTCACGTCGAAGGAGACGTCTTTGAGCACCTGACGGCCGCCGAAGCTGCGGTCGACGCCGTCGAGGCGGAGCACGCTGGTCATGATCCCGACGCTACGGCCGGCGCCCGCACCCGTCGTCCCACCGCGGAACGATCACGTGGTCCGCCCTGCGACGGACCGGCGTCATCCGCCGGGCCGGACCACCCCGTGCTCGTACGCGAACACCACCGCCTGCACCCGGTCGCGCAGCCCCAGCTTCGCCAGGACGCGGCTGACGTGGGTCTTCACCGTCGCCTCGCCGACGCGCAGCACGTCCGCGATCTCGGCGTTGCTGGCGCCGCTCGCGACCAGCTCCAGCACCTCCCGCTCGCGCGGGGTCAGGTCCGCCGTCGCCGCGTCGTGCCGGGGGTCCGGCGGCGCCCCGCCGGGCCGGGCGAACGTGGAGATCACCCGCCGGGTCAGCGCCGGCGCGATCAGCCCTTCGCCGCGCGCCACCACCCGCACCGCCTCGACCAGGTCCTCCGGGGTGCCGTTCTTCAGCAGGAAGCCGCTCGCCCCGGCGCGCAGCGCCGCGAACAGATAGTCGTCCCGGTCGAACGTGGTGAGGATCAGCACCGCCGGGCCGCCCGGCGTCGAGTCGGCGGTGATCCGGCGCGTGGCCTCCAGCCCGTCGAGCACCGGCATCTCCACGTCCATCAGCACCACGTCCGGCCGCAGCGCGGACGCCATCGACACGGCGCGCTGCCCGTCGGCGGCCTCGCCGACCACCTCGATGTCGTCCTCGACCTCCAGGATGACCCGGAAACCGGTCCGGACCAGGTGCTGGTCGTCGACGAGCAGCACCCGTACCGGCGCGTTCACGCCGCCCGCCCGGCGGCCTCGACCGGCAGCGGCATGCGGGCCCGGACCCGGAACCCGCCGCCGGGGCGCGGCCCGGCCTCCACCTCACCGCCGTGGGCGGCGACCCGCTCCCGCATGCCGATCAGGCCGAGCCCGGTCCCGGCCGCCGGCGCGCCGCCCTGCCCGTCGTCGCTCACGTCGATCTCCAACTCCCTCGCCAGATAGCGGATGCGCACGTCCAGCGTGGTGGCGTGGGCGTGCTTGACGACGTTCGTCACCGCCTCCTGGACGATCCGGTACGCCGCCTGCGACACCGAGCGCGGCAGCGGCACCGGCTCCCCGTACACCCCGAGGTCGGCCCGTAGCCCGGTCTCCCGGGCCCGGTCGACGAGCGCGCGGACCTGGTCGATGCCGGCGGTGTCCTCCGGCGCGGTGACCGCGCCGGCCGCGGCGTCCGGGTCGCGCAGCACGCCGAGCATCCGGCGCAGCTCGTCGACGGAGGTGCGGGCCGTCTGCTCGATGGCGGCCAGCGCGGTACGCGCCTTGTCCCGGTCCCGGTCGAACACGCGCCGGCACGCGGCGGCCTGCACGCCCATCACCGACACGTGGTGGGCGACCACGTCGTGCAGTTCGCGGGCGATGCGGACCCGCTCGCCCATCACCGCGCGCTCGCGCGCCTCCGCCTGGGAGCGGCGCAGCTGCTCGGCCTGTTCGCGTAGCTCGTGCCGGCGGCGCGCGGCCACCCAGGCGGTCTGCCCGGAGTAGTAGGCGAAGCCGAAGAACAGCACGTTGTAGAGCACACCGTTCACCACTGCGGCGAGAACCGGCGGCACCGGGCCGGCGGCGTCGGCGAAGGAGGCAGCGGAGATCTGGTCGGCCCGCAACGCGAGGGACAGCCAGAGCCACGCGAACATCGCGACGATGATGCCGGCCCGCAGCCGCCCGGCCAGCCGCCGGTCGGTGCCCCACGCGCCGAGCGTGAACAGGGCGGCGAACAGCGCGCCCGACGGGATCTGGGCCAGCGGGACCGCCCGGGCCTGCCCGGCGACGAAGGCGACGGCCACGATCACCGCGACGGTGGCGGGCCAGCGCCGCCGTACGGCCAGCGGGGCGGTCACCGCGACGGTCCACCAGACCTGCTCGGCGACGCTCGGCGGCGGCCCGAGCAGGAACGCCCCGGTGCTGTACGCCAGGGTCAGCTCGAACAGGGCCAGCACGGTGACCGCGAGCCCGACCCAGAGGTCGGCGCGGAACTGCGCCGCCGTGGGAGCCGGCCGGCGCCAGGCGGTGGTGGGTGCGGTGCTCACCGTACGACCATGCCACCGACCGGGCCGTCGCGGTGGCCGGGGCGTAATCGGGTGGGCCGGACGACAGTGCCGACGTAGCCTGCCGGGGTGTTCGTGCCTGATCTGCCGTTGCGTACCGAGCGTCTGCTGCTGCGCGCCTTCACCGCCGCCGACCTCGCCGTGGTCCGGGACTACCGGGGCCGCCCGGAGGTCACCCGCTACCTCTACCACGAGCCGTACGACGACGGCGCCGCCCGGGCCGCGATCGAGCGGCTGGTCCGGCGGACCGCGCTGCGCGCCCCCGGCGACGTGCTCAACCTCGCCGTGACGGTCGCGGACACCGGCGAGTTCGTCGGCGACGTGCTGCTGAGCTGGACCAGCGGGGAGCACCGGCAGGGCGAGATCGGGTACGTGGCGCATCCCGCGCACACCGGCCGCGGGTACGTCACCGAGGCGGCCCGGGAACTGCTGCGGATCGGCTTCGACGGGCTGGGCCTGCACCGGATCGTCGGCCGGCTGGACGCCCGCAACACCGCCTCGGCCCGGTTGCTGGAGCGGCTCGGCATGCGCCGGGAGGCGCACCTGCGGGAGAACGAGTTCGTCAAGGGGGAGTGGACCGACGAGGTGGTCTACGCGCTGCTGGCCCGGGAGTGGCGGGCGGCGGCCTGACTGCCCGCGTACCCGGAAGGGCCCGGCACGCCCTCGACGGGGCGTGCCGGGCCGGGCGTGGCTCAGGTGGCGCGGGCGGCCTTGACCGCGCTGTCGATCACGTCCCAGATCGCGACCAGCACGACCACCGCGCCCGCCACCCGGGCGAACTCGACGGTGCCGCCGTCGCGCAGCCAGGCGAACCGCTCGACCAGCTCCGGGTTGAGCAGCCGGTCGGTGGCGAGCAGCCAGAGCACCGGGGCGGCGAAGGCGACGTTGAGCACCGCGTTGACCGCCACCAGCGGCCAGGTCCACCGGCCGGACCGGTACTTGGCGATCTCCAGGCCGACGGTGGCCAGCAGCACCACGATCAGGGCGGGCAGCCAGAAGCTCCAGAGCGCCGGGTCGAGCGCCGGCAGCCGGGTGCCGTCGTCGGTGGTCCAGCGCTGGAAGTGCTGGCCGATCAGGAGGCCGATGGTGGCGAGCAGGAACACCACCGAGGCGATGCTGTCGGAGTGGCTGATCTGCCGTTCCCGGGTCTCCTCGGGAAGCTGTTCGACTGTCCACTCGGGCAGGCCGAGCGGCGTGCGGGTGCGTTCCAGCACGGCGAACACCAGCGTCACCCAGAACGCGATCTGCACCGCGGTCTGCATCGCGGCCACGACCGCCGTGCCGATCGCCGCGCCCGGCTCGCCGTCGACGAGCGCCTTGGTGAGGCCGGAGAGCACGCCGACGATCGCCGGGATCCAGGTGAGCAACAGCCGCAGCAGCCGCCACCAGGTCAGGTAGTAGCGCGGGCCGATGAGTTGCAGCGTGCGGTCGCTGTAGCGGGCCGCGAGCTTCTCCGGGTGGCCCAGCTCGGTGAGCACCTCCCGCTCGGCGGAGGCGTGGTCCTGCCCGCCCGAGGTCCGGTCGTCGATCATGTCGGCGATGGAGCCGCGCAGTTCCTCGGCGAGTTCCAGGCGGCGCTGCGCGGGCACGGCCCGCATGGTGGCGGCGACGTAACGGTCGGTCAGGGAACTCATCGTTCCGCTCCTTCGATCAGGTCGGTGACGGACGCCCGCACCGCGGTCATGTCGTCGAGCAGGCGGTTCAGGACGGCCTCGCCGTCGTCGCTGGTCCGGTAGAACTTGCGCGGCCGGCTCTCCTCGGTGTTCCACTCGCTGGTCAGCAGGCCCTGGTCCTCCAGCCGGCGCAGCAGCGGGTAGAGCGTGTTGGCGTCGACCGCGAAGCCGTGCGCGGCCAGCCGTTGCAGCAGGGCGTATCCGTAGTCGGGGCGGCGCAGGGCGACCAGGCTGGCCACCACGACAGTGCCGCGCCGTAGCTCCTGGAGGTGGGTCCGGAGGACCTCTTCGCTGACCATGTCCAACACGATAGTGTGTGCCACACACCATTGCAATAGAGAAGAACATCGCGTGCCGCACACCGGCCCGCCGGAGAGACCCGGGCCACCCTCGGCGCGGACGGTGGAGCCCGCACGATCACCTCGGTAGGGTGGGTCGGTCGACTCCGACGCAGCTTGATCCACAACCCGGGGGGCGCCACGCATGGGCGATTCGTTCGCGCATCTGCACGTACACACCGAGTACTCGATGCTCGACGGGGCGGCCCGGCTCAAGGACCTCTTCGCCGAGGCGGCGCGGCTCGGCATGCCGGCGGTGGCGATCACCGACCACGGCAACATGCACGGCGCGAACGACTTCTACAAGCAGGCCATGGACGCCGGGGTCAAGCCCATCCTCGGCGTCGAGGCGTACGTCGCGCCGGAGTCGCGCTTCCACAAGGCCCGGGTCAAGTGGGGGCGCCCCGAGCAGAAGAGCGACGACGTCTCCGGCAACGGCGCGATCACCCACATGACCATGTGGGCGAAGAACCGCGACGGCCTGCACAACCTGTTCAAGCTCAACTCCCGCGCCTCCATGGAGGGCCACTACGTGAAGTGGCCCCGGATGGACATGGAGCTGATCGCCGAGCACGCCCAGGGCATCATGGCCACCACCGGCTGCCCGTCCGGCGCGGTGCAGACCCGGCTGCGGCTCGGCCAGTTCGACGAGGCGCTCAAGGTCGCCGCCGCGTACCAGGACATCTTCGGCAAGGACAACTACTTCCTGGAGATCATGGACCACGGCCTCGACATCGAGCGTCGGGTCCGCGAGGGGCTCACCGAGATCGCCCGCAAGCTCGACATCCCGCCGGTGGTCACGAACGACTCGCACTACACCCACGAGGCGCAGGCCGAGGCGCACGACGTGCTGCTCTGCGTACAGACCGGCAGCAACGTCGCCGACCCCAACCGGTTCCGCTTCGAGGGCGGCGGCTACTTCGTCAAGTCCGCCGACCAGATGCGCGCGGTCGACTCATCCGAGCTGTGGCAGCAGGGCTGCCGCAACACGCTGCTGGTGGCCGAGAAGGTCGACCCGGCCGGCATGTTCACGTTCCACAACCTGATGCCGCGGTTCCCGATCCCCGAGGGCGAGACCGAGGAGTCCTGGTTCCGCAAGGAGACGTTCGCCGGGCTGAAGCGCCGCTTCCCCAACGGCATCCCCGAGGGCCACGTCGTCCAGGCCGAGTACGAGCTGGGCGTCATCATCCAGATGGGCTTCCCGTCGTACTTCCTCGTGGTCGCCGACTTCATCCAGTGGGCCAAGAGCCAGGGCATCGCGGTCGGCCCCGGGCGTGGCTCGGCGGCCGGCTCGCTCGTGGCGTACGCGCTCGGCATCACCGACCTCGACCCGATCCCGCACGGCCTGATCTTCGAGCGGTTCCTCAACCCCGAGCGCGTCTCCATGCCCGATGTCGACATCGACTTCGACGAGCGCCGGCGCGGTGAGGTCATCAAGTACGTGACCGACAAGTGGGGCGAGGACAAGGTCGCGCAGATCGCCACGTTCGGCACGATCAAGGCGAAGGCCGCGATCAAGGACTCGGCCCGGGTGCTCGGCTACCCGTACGCGGTCGGCGACCGGATCACCAAGGCCATGCCCCCGGCGGTGATGGGCAAGGACATCCCGCTGTCCGGCATCTTCGACCCGAAGCACCCCCGCTACGCCGAGGCGGGCGAGATCCGTGGCCTCTACGAGTCCGACCCGGACGTCAAGAAGGTCATCGAGACCGCCAAGGGCATCGAGGGCCTGATCCGGCAGACAGGTGTGCACGCCGCCGGCGTCATCATGTCCGCCGAGCCGATCATCGAGCACATCCCGCTCATGCGGCGCGACTCCGACGGCGTCATCATCACGCAGTTCGACTACCCGACCTGCGAGTCGCTCGGGCTGCTGAAGATGGACTTCCTCGGCCTGCGCAACCTGACGATCATCGACGACGCGGTGAAGAACATCCAGCTCAACCACGGCCGGGAGCTGGACCTGCTCGGCCTGCCGCTTGATGACAAGCAGGCGTACGAGCTGCTGGCCCGCGGCGACACGCTCGGCGTGTTCCAGCTCGACGGCGGGCCGATGCGCTCGCTGCTGCGGCTGATGAAGCCGGACAACTTCGAGGACATCTCCGCCGTCCTGGCGCTCTACCGGCCCGGCCCGATGGGCGTGGACTCGCACACCAACTACGCGCTGCGCAAGAACGGCCTCCAGGAGATCACCCCGATCCACCCGGAGCTGGAGGAGCCGCTGCGCGAGATCCTCGCGCCCACCTACGGCCTGATCGTCTACCAGGAGCAGGTGCAGCGCGCCGCGCAGATCCTCGCCGGCTACACGCTCGGCCAGGCCGACCTGCTGCGCCGGGCGATGGGCAAGAAGAAGAAGGAGATCCTGGACAAGGAGTTCATCCCGTTCCGGGACGGCTGCCGCGAGCGCGGCTACTCCGACGAGGCCATCCAGGCCGTGTGGGACGTGCTGGTGCCGTTCGCCGGCTACGCCTTCAACAAGGCCCACTCCGCCGCGTACGGCCTGGTCTCCTACTGGACCGCGTACCTCAAGGCGCACTACCCGGCCGAGTACATGGCCGCCCTGCTCACCTCCGTCGGTGACGACAAGGACAAGATGGCGATGTACCTGTCCGAGTGCCGCCGGATGCGCATCCAGGTGCTGCCGCCGGACGTCAACACCTCGGCCGGGCCGTTCACCCCGGTCGGCGAGGAGATCCGCTTCGGTCTCGGCGCGGTACGCAACGTCGGCGCGAACGTGGTCGCCTCGATCATGCGGTGCCGCGAGGAGAAGGGCGACTACGCCGACTTCTACGACTTCCTGTCCAAGGTCGACGCCGTGGTCTGCAACAAGAAGACAATCGAATCGCTGATCAAGGCCGGGGCGTTCGACGCGCTCGGCCACCCGCGCAAGGGCCTGCTCGCAGTGCACGCCGACGCCATCGACGCGTACGCCGACGTCAAGCGCAAGGAGGCGGTCGGCCAGTACGACCTGTTCGGCGCGGGCTTCGGCGAGTCCGAGACCGGCGGCACCACCACCGTCATGCCGGTCATCGGCGAGGGGGAGTGGGACAAGCGCGACAAGCTCGCGTTCGAGCGCGAGATGCTCGGCCTGTACGTCTCCGACCACCCGCTGTTCGGTCTGGAACACGTGCTCGGCGCGGCGGCGGACACCACCATCGCCGCGCTGTCGGAGGAGGGCACGGTGCCCGACGGCGCGGTGGTCACCCTGGCCGGCATCCTCTCCGGCGTGCAGCGCCGGGTCACCAAGCAGGGCCGGGCGTGGGCGTCGGCCACCCTGGAGGACCTGGCCGGCGGCGTGGAGACGCTGTTCTTCCCGAACACGTACGAGGTGATCGGCCAGTACATCGCCGAGGACGCGATCGTGGTGGTCAAGGGCCGGGTGGACCGGCGCGACGACACCCCGCGCATCATGGCGATGGACATGTCCATGCCGGACGTCACCAGCAACCCGGCGAACAAGCCGGTCACGCTCACCATCCCGGTGCACCGCTGCACGCCGCCGCTGGTGGAACGGCTCAAGGAGACGCTGGTGCTGCATCCCGGCGACACCGAGGTGCACGTCAAGCTGCTCAACGGCGGCAAGGTCACCACGCTGCGCCTCGGCCCGTTCCGGGTCGCGCCGACCACTGCGTTGATGGGTGACCTGAAGAGCGTGCTCGGCCCGGCCAACGTGAGCTGACCGGGCCGAGCGGGGACGTGCCGGCTAGACGCGGGTGACGCGGACGGCGTCGGCGATCACGTACCCGGTGCTGCCGGACCACCTGCTGACACCGACCTTGTCGGCGTCACCGGCGGCCAGGGTGAAGGTGCCCAGTGACCGCCACGCACCGCCGTTGGCGCCCTGGTTCACCGCTACCGTCTGGTTGCCGCTCGTCGTCGCGACGATGTACGGCGTGGAGGTGTTGTAGCCGGCGACGGCCGGATACCAGACCTCCACCCGGTAGGTGGCCGTCGCCGGGATGTTCACCTTGTACCAGGCGGTGTCGCTGGCCGCGACGGGGTTGGCGTACCGGTAGTCGGCACCGTAGCGCTGCGCCGAGTACGTCGAGGTGCCCCAGTTGGCGCTCGCGGTGAACCGGCCGGCGGTGGTGTTGTCCACGATCGTCGACCAGGCGGTCGGCGGGGGAGTGGTGCCGCCGGTGACGAGCTGCATGTAGTAGGTCCAGTTCCAGTTCGACCCCGGGTCGGTGTGCGTGGCGCCCGGCACCTGGTTGTGCCCGATGATGTTGGTGCGGGTCTTCGGGATGCCGTACTTGTCGCACAGGTACCGGGTCAGCGCCGCCGACGACCGGTACATCGCGTCGGTGTACCAGGAGGCGTTGTCGACGTACCCCTCGTGCTCGATGCCGATCGACTGGGTGTTGTAGGTCCAGTTGCCGGCGTGCCAGGCGATGTCCTTGTCCCGCACCATCTGGGTCACCGCGCCGTCGGAGGAGCGGAGCAGGTAGTGCGCGCTGGTGCCGGCGGCGGCGTTCTGGAACCAGCTGATCGAGCCGGCGTAGCTGCCCTGCATGGTGTGGATGACGATGTAGTTGATCGGGTACGCCGACTCGCGGCTGGAGACCGTGTAGTTGGACGAGTTGGCGGGCACCCATGCGGCCGGGCCGTAGTCGGTGCTCAGGGTGCCGAAGTCGCCGGTGCCCAGCGGCGCCACGTCGGCGTACCGGCCCCGCTGCGGCGCGACCGGACGGCCGTCCACGCTGACCTCGCCGCCGGCGGTGGTAGCGATGAAGCCCCGGGCGAGCAGGTCGTACACGGCGTCCGCGTACAGCCGGGCGGTGGCCGCGTCCGTCGAGCCGCCGTAGCGGGCGATCGGGACGTACCACTGGTTGACGTCGTCGCGCTGCGCCGCGGTCAGCCCGGCCTCGTCGGCGTAGGAGCGCAGCACGGCCGCCGCGCCGGCCACGTTCGCCGCGTCCCGGGTACGCAGCTCGGCCCGGTCCAGCCGGGTCCGGCGTGCGGCCTCGTCCAGCGTCCGTACCTTCGGGTTGCTGGTCAGGTGCATCACGCCGTATCCGCCGGAGGCGCTGGGCTGCCCGCCGTGACCGTCCAGGCGAGTCTCGGCGTACCCGAGCGCGGCGAGCAGGTCGCGCGGCACGTCGGAGCCGGCGGCGGCCCGGTCGAAGGCCGCGGCGAGCGGTGGCGCGGCGAGCGGCTGAGCGCCGTGCGCAGGCGCGGCGTGGGCCGGCTGGCCGGTCAGGCCGATCATGAGGATCACGGCGCCGCCGAGCAGGTGGCTCACCCGGCGCGAGGGTCTCCGAACTGTCACGTCACTCCTCGTCGACTGCATGGGGCGACTGGCTCCCGTCGCCGGTTCGCCGCACCTTATAGCGTGACGTTCGTCTATGTCGATACCTTGCGTCGAAGGGCGGTTTCGTGAAGACTTCCTTCAGATGCGGAGCTGTCCCCGTACCGTCGCGGTCTTGCCCGCCGCGCCGCGGCCGGGCAGCATCGTGCGGATGCCGCCCACCGACCTGCTGCTCGTCCGTGACCTGGTGCCCGACTTCCTGGCCTGCGCCGAACGGTCCGGCCCGCCGGAGCCGTGGACCTCCCGCTACCTGGCCGGGCACCCGGACGTGGTCCGGGCGCTGCGCCGCGACGGCGGCTGGTCCGACGCCGCCGGCGTGGCCGCCGCCCTGGACGGGCTCCGCGACCGCGCCACCGAGCTGGCGGCACGAGCCGAGACGGTACGCGCGCTGCTGCCCGGCGGCGTCGCGGCGGTGGCGGACGCGCTGGGCTGGTCCGGCGACGGCGGGCCGGTCGAGTGCGTGGTGCTGGTCGGGCGCAACCGGGCCAACGGCTGGGCCGGTGAGCTGAACGGCAGGTACGCGCTCTTCCTCGCCGTGGAACAGCTCGGCCCGCCCGAGGATCTCGACCTGCTGGTGCGGCACGAGGCCGCGCACGTGGTGCACGACCGCGGCGCCGCGATCCGCGACTGGCCCGAGTACGGGGTGGCGAACGCCCTGTTCACCGAAGGGCTCGCCACCCAGGTGACGGCGGAGCTGGACCCCGGGCGGCCGGACGAGGAGTACCTCTGGTTCGGCCGGCCCGGCCACCGGCAGTGGCTCGACGAGTGCCGCCGCCGGTGGCCGGAGATCCTGCGCCGGGTCCGCGCCGACTTCGACGCCACCGACGTCGAGCACCACGCCCCGTACTTCCTGATGCGGGACTCGCCGCTGGCCGACGGCCTGCCCAAGCGGTGCGGCTATCTGGTCGGCCTGACCGTGGTACGACACCTGCGCCGCCACCACTCCCTGCGAGACCTGGTCACCTGGCCCCTGCCCCGGGTCCGCGAGGAGCTCACTGCCGCACTCCCCAACCTCCCCCCACCCCCCTGACCCTCCCCACCCCACCG
>NZ_JAGPXP010000056.1:0-19662 GCF_018070485.1 Micromonospora sp. C41
GCCAGGGTGATCAAGGACTTTGTGGGTGAATTGGAGATCAACGCGGACGCGAACTCCTTGATCACGGGGTGAGCGGTGCGGGTGTGCGTCGATCATGGAGTTGTGGCCCCTGCGGATCGGGCATAGCGGGCGGAATGAGGGCCACAAGTGCAAGATCGGCGGGGCGGGGCGAGGGCGAGGGGCGGGAGTTACGGGAGCTCGTCGGGGGTTCGGGTCAGGACGAAGGTGGCTATGTCCAGGGCTACCGGGGTGCCTGATTCGTCGCGGATCACCGTCAGGATCTCGCCGTCCTGGGAGCCGGAGCGGCCCCGCCACCGGTCCAGGCCCTCGCGGGTGAAGCGCAGCTGCGGCCTGCCGACCTGGCCGCCGACCAGGTCACCGGCGGCGTCGACGCGGAACTCGTACTCGCCGCCCATCCACCACCAGCGCCCGGTCAGCGCGGCCACGTCGGCGGCGGGCGGGTCGGCCGGGCGCCAGGGGGCGGGCGCGGCCGGTTCGGCGTCCAGCACCAGTGTGAGCGCTTCCCGGCCGAGCGCGCCGATGTGGTGGCCGCGCAGCCCGTACGAGTTGGCGAAGTTGACCACGGCGGTGCCTGTGGGCCGGTGCACGGCCAGGCCGGCGACGTACCCGGGCATGGATCCGCCGTGCCCGACGTACACCCGGTCGCCGACCCGGTAGAGCTCGATGCCGAGGCCGTGCCCGCCGGTCCACGAGTCGAGGTCGTTGATGACCATGGGGGCGCACATCTCGGTGAGCGTGGCGGGGGAGAGCAGCGCCGGGTCCGGGTCGGCCAGGAACGTGGCCCAGCGGCCCAGGTCCTCGACCGTGGACCAGAGCTGGCCGGCCGGCGCCATCGCCGCGGTGTCGGTGCGCGGCTCCTCCCGCAGCGTCTCGTGCCAGGGGTGGACGACGTAGCCGCTGGCGTACGGCTCGGTGGGGTGGTACGTGGTGCGGCGCATGCCCAGCGGGGCCAGCAGCCGCTCGGTCAGCAGCTCCGCCCAGGGCGTGCCGGTGATCCGTTCCAGCGCGGCGCCGAGCAGCCCGTACGCCAGGTTCGAGTAGTGGTAGACGAAGTGCGGCGGGTAGGCGATCTTGTCCGGGGTCAGCCCGGCGAGCAGGGTGTCCAGGTCCGTGCCCCCGACCCGCTCCCACCAGTCGCCGTCCGGCTCGCGTTGCAGGCCGCTGACGTGGCCGAGGAGCTGGCGCACCGTCACCGAGCCGACCGGGGTGCCGGGCAGGTGGGCGTCCAGCGGGTCGTCCAGTGACAGCCGGCCGGCGTCGCGCTGCTGCATCACCAGCACCGCGGTCATGGTCTTGGTGATCGAGCCGATCCGGTACTGCAGGTCGGCGTCGGGGCGGGGCGTCTCACCGGCGACGGCGAGGTGCGCCAGCCGGCCGTCGCGGACCACGCCGAGGGCGAGGGAGGGGCCCCGCCCCTCGGCCTGGGCCCGGGCGACCAGCAGGTCCACCTGACGCGCGGTCTCGGGCAGCAGGGGCATCTCGTCCTCCTCGTCGGCGGTGGGCGCGGTACGCCGAGCCGAGCCTAGCGATCATGACAGTTCGATGACACGTGCGTTGACGTGTCAGGATTGTTCTCGTGGACGCCGTGTTCTGGATCGTTCTGGGTGTGGTATTGGCGGTCGCCGAGATCTTTACGACGACGCTCTTCCTGATCATGTTCGGGGTCGGGGCGTTCGCCGCGGCCGGCGCCGCGGCGCTCGGTGCGCCGGTGGCGCTGCAGGCGGTGATCTTCGCGGTGGTGTCGGCGTTGTCGGTGGCGGTGGTCCGTCCGGTGGTCCGGCGGCACGCGCGGCCGGCGATCGAGACCGGGGAGCAGCCGTTCGGGGTGGAGGCGCTGGAGGGGGCCACCGCTGTGGTCCTGGAGCCGGTCGACTCCGAGCGCGGGATGATCAAGATCGATGGTGAGCTGTGGACGGCCCGCTCGTACGACGCGACGCGCTCGTACGCCGAGGGTGAGCGGGTGCAGGTGATCAAGGTTCGGGGCGCTACCGCCCTGGTATGGCAGGACGACATTTCCACCCCGGGCGAGCTGCCCGAAGCGAAAAGGTGAACGGTATGGAGTTTCTGGCGATCCTGATGATCGCGGTGGCGTTGATCGGTGTGGTGACGCTGTTCAAGGCGGTGCGGATCGTGCCGCAGCAGCGGCAGGACGTGGTGGAGCGGCTGGGCCGGTACAAGCGCACGCTGAACCCGGGCCTGAACCTGCTGGTGCCGTTCGTCGACGCGGTACGCACCAAGGTCGACATGCGTGAGCAGGTGGTCAGCTTCCCGCCCCAGCCGGTGATCACCTCCGACAACCTGGTCGTCTCGATCGACACGGTCCTCTACTTCAAGGTCGTCGACTCGGTTCGCGCCACCTACGAGATCTCCAACTTCCTCCAGGCGATCGAGCAGCTGACCGTCACCACGCTGCGTAACGTGATCGGCTCGCTGGACCTGGAGCGCGCGCTGACCAGCCGCGAGGAGATCAACCGGCACCTGTCCGGCGTGCTGGACGAGACCACCGGCCGCTGGGGCATCAAGGTGACCCGGGTCGAGATCAAGGCGATCGAGCCGCCGCCGAGCATCCGCGACTCGATGGAGAAGCAGATGCGCGCCGAGCGGGACCGCCGCGCCGCGATCCTCAACGCCGAGGGCCACAAGCAGTCGCAGATCCTCACCGCCGAGGGTGAGAAGCAGGCCGCGGTGCTGCGCGCCGACGGTGACCGGCAGGCCCGGATCCTCCAGGCGGAGGGCCAGGCCAAGGCGATCCGTACCGTCTTCGACGCGATCCACACCGCCAACCCGAGCCAGAAGGTGCTGGCCTACCAGTACCTCCAGGCGCTGCCGCAGATCGCCAACGGCACTGCCAACAAGGTCTGGATCGTCCCGACCGAGCTGACCAAGGCCCTGGAGGGCATGGGCGGCGCGCTGGGCGGGCTGGCCAACATGGCTGGCGACGTGCCGTCGCCGGAGGCCGCCCGCAGCGCCGGCGAGGTCGAGCGGGAGGCCGCCGAGGCCGCACAGGCCGCGGCTGTCGCGGCCCAGGAGATCCACAACGAGGTACGTGTGGCCGAGGCGCAGGCCACCGGCGGCAACACCCCGCAGGGCCTGCCCGCGCCGGAGCCGGTGTCGCCGGCCAGCCTGGTGAACGACCCGGCGGACCAGCGCGAGCGGGGCTGACCGACAAATCCGAGAAGTCCTCATACGGCGCTCCGGCGACTGCCACCATCGGTCTTGAGGACGGGTGGTGAGCAGGGCCGGAGCGCCGTTGCGTGTCCCGGGCCACCCGCGGCGCGAACGAGGTGACGCATGAAGGACCCGGCGAACCGGCTGTTCTCCCGTACCCCGGTCCCCGGCGCGCACGACCCCGCCGGGCCGATCGGCTCCCGGCGTACCGGAGGGGGGTTCGGGGTCCTGCCGTTCGTCTCCGAGCCCGGCCCGGGCGCGCCCGCCACCGACGCGACCTGGGCCTGGTCGATCCGCCGGTTCGCCCGCGCGGCGGTCTGGCTGCTGCCCGCGTACGCGGTGCTCTACGGCCTGGTGGCGATGGCCAGCGACGGCGGGGTGGGCAACGACCCGTACCCGGCCGACGGCCGGCCGCTCTACCTGGTCGGCTGGGTCGCCTCGGTGTGGCTCGGGCTGCTCGCCCTGCTCGCGCTCACCGGCCTGCTCGCCGCCACCCGCTGCCGCCGCGTCGCGCTGGCCGGGCTGCTCGCCAGCATCGGCGGGATGGTGCTGATGCTGCCGTTCGCCGGGCTGGCCGAGCAGACGCCGGTGTTCGGCGTGACCGCGCGCGGCATCGTGCTGTTCGGCGCCACGCTCTACAGCGTGGGCTGGTTCCTGACCGGCTGGTCGGTGGCCCGGTCCGGGATGTTCTCCTACGGCGACGGGACCATGCTGATGATCGCCGCCCCGCTGCTCGGCCTGGGCGGCGCGCTGATCGGCTCGCTGCAGACGTTCGGCGCGATCTTCGTGCTGGTCGCCGGCATCGGCATCGGCTACCGCAGCGGCCGCCTGGTGCCCGAGACGATCGCCCGGGACGCCGCAGCCGCCAGCGTCGCCGCCGCTCCGGTGCCGCCCGCGTCACCGAAGGGCCCACTCGGCGCCGGTTGACCGGTTCTTCAGCTGGGCGGTCGCCGTGAAGTAACTGACAGTTGCCTGGCGAGGTGGCCGGTAGGCGGCTTTCGTGGCAATCCTTGCCTTCATGCCGTCACCCAGGTCGCCGCTGTCGCGGCTGTTCACCGTGCTGCTGGCCGGCCTGCTCGCCGGGCTCGTCCTCGCGGTCGCCGCGCTTCCCGCCGGACTGCTCGGCGGGTTCGCCGCCCGGGCGGCGCTCGGCGCGTACGCGGACCTGCCCGACGCGCTGCGCACCCCGGCCCAGCCGCAGCGTTCCTACCTCTACGCCAACGACGGCAAGACGCTGATCACCACGTTCTACGACGTGAACCGCACCGACGTGTCGCTGGACGAGATCGCCCCGGTGATGCGGCAGGCGATCATCGCGGCCGAGGACCGGCGGTTCTACTCGCACGGCGGCGCGGACCTGCGCGGCATCGCCCGGGCGCTGGTGGCGAACGTCAAGGGCGGCGGCACCGAGCAGGGCGGCTCCACGCTGACCATGCAGTACGTCCGCAACGTGCTCAAGACCGACCCGAACCGCACGCCGGCGGAGCGGCAGGCCGCCACCGAGCAGACCGTCGGGCGCAAGCTCCAGGAGATCCGGTACGCGAACGCGCTGGAGCAGTCGCTGTCCAAGGACGAGATCCTCAACCGCTACCTCAACATCGCGTACTTCGGCTCCGGCGCGTACGGCGTCGCCGCCGCCAGCCAGCGCTACTTCGGCAAGGACCCGGCCGACCTGACGCTGGGCGAGGCGGCGCTGCTGGCCGGCCTGGTCCAGTCGCCGGAGGCGTACAGCCCGATCGATGGCGACCTGGACCAGGCGCTGGCCCGCCGGGCGTACGTGCTGGACGCGATGGCCGAGACCGGCGCGATCACCGCCCAGCAGGCCGCTGCGGCGAAGGCGCAGGCGCCCACGCTGCGGCCGACCGCCCAGCCCAACGGCTGCACCGCGACCGCCCAGGGGCACGACGACTGGGGCTTCTTCTGCGACTACCTGCGCCGCTGGTGGCTCACCCAGCCCGCGTTCGGCGCCACCCCCGAGGAGCGCGAGCAGGCGCTGCGCCGGGGCGGCTACCGGGTCGTCACCACGCTGGATGCGAAGATCCAGGAGACCGCGCAGGAGCAGGCCACCAAGGTCTACGGGTACGGCAACAAGCGCGCGCTGCCGATCGCGGCGGTCGAGCCCGGCACCGGCCGGGTGCTCGCCATGGCGGTGAACCGGCACTACAGCCTCGACGCCAACCCGGACGGGCAGGCCAACCACCCGAACACGGTCAACCCGCTGATCTCCGGCGGCGCCAGCGTCGACGGCTACCAGGCCGGCTCGACGTTCAAGATGTTCACCATGCTGGCCGCGCTGGAGGCCGGCAAGCCGCTGTCCACCGGCTTCGACGCCCCGAGCCGGCTGCCCACCCGGTACGCCTCGGACGACGAGGGCAACTGCGACGGCACCTGGTGCCCGGCGAACGCCAACCCGCAGTGGATGGACGGCTACCGGATGATGTGGGACGGCTTCGGCCGCTCCGTCAACACGTACTTCGTCTGGCTGGCCGAACAGGTCGGCGAGGACAAGGTGGTGGAGATGGCGCAGCGCCTCGGCATCACCTTCCGGGCCGACTCCGACGCCACGTTCGCCCGCAACCACGCCGCCGACTGGGGCGCGTTCACGCTCGGCGTGGCCGCCACCACCCCGCTCGACCTGGCGAACGCGTACGCGACGGTGGCCGCCGAGGGCACGTACTGCACGCCGCTGCCGGTGGTCTCGGTGACCACGCCCGACGGCGGGACCGTCGACGTGGGGCGACCGGAGTGCAAGCGGGTCCTCGACCCGGACGTGGCCCGGGCCGCCACCGACGCGGCCCGCTGCCCGGTCGGCCAGCAGTCGGCGTTCGGGCAGTGCAACGGCGGCACCGCCACCGCCGTCGACGCGATCGTCGGCCGCCCGGTCGCCGGCAAGACCGGCAGCTCGGAGCGGAACGCCACGGAGACGTTCGTCGGGTACACCCCGCAGGTCGCCGTGGCCGGCATCGCCGCCAACCCGGACGACGTCACCGACCTGGTCGGCTCCGCCGTGCAGGCGAAGGTGATCGACGCGGTCGCGCGGACCATCAGGACAGCGGTCACCGGCAAGCCGGTGGCCGACTTCACCGCGCCGAGCCGGGCGCTGGTCGGCGACCCGCAGCGTCCGCAGCCGCCCCGGCGGACCGAGCCGGACCGCCGCGAGCAGCGCGAGGACCGCGACGACCTGCCCTCCGACGTGCTGCGCTGGCTGCGCGACCGCGGGTAAGGAAGGGCCCCTTCTTAACGCCTCCGGTAGTAAAGGGGCCCCTTCTTAACGCCGCCCCCGGCGCGCGGCCACCCGCCGTCTCCGGTCGCCCCGGGCCGCCTTGATCACGTCCTGGCACCAGGTCCACCGGTCCAGCACCGCCACCCGGCCGGTCAGGCGGGCCACCGCCACGGTCCGGGCCATCGCCGCCGCGCGGACCGTCGCCTCCAGCGCCGGATGGACGGTACGGCCGAACAGCGCCAACCCGTCGGCCCGGCCGGGTGCCCGGGCCAGCGGGTTCCACAGTGGCCTCCCACCGGCGTTCTCGAAGTACCGCGCCCGGACACCTCGCCGGCGCAGCCGCTCGGCCAGCGCCTTCGCCTGGTTGGTCCTGCCGGAGCCGTCGACGCCGAGCAACGCGATCATCACAGGTCGGGCCACGCACCCGGATGGTGGCGGCGATCATCAACGGCCGCTGATGATCGACTTGTGATCGACCGGTGACGCCGGGCGACAGGCTTGGGCTCGCCTTCCGGCACCACGGAAGGCGTACCCGAATCGAGGAGGCGTCCATGGAGAAGGCCACGATCGAGCAGGCCGGCAAGAAGAAGCTCTCGCTGAAGGTCCGCAAGCTGGAGCGGCTGGAGACCACCGTCATCCGCGAGAGCAACGGCGCCTGATCCGCGCCGGCACCCCGGTCGCCGCCACCTACCGCGGCGGCCGGGGTGCCGCTTCCCCTCTTCCGCCGAGCGTTAGTGAGGTTGCGGTCCCATGCTCAAGCCGCGCGTCAAGAGTGTCCACGAGCCCTACACGCTGCCGGGGAACCGGCTGATCATCGGTCTGATGCAGTACGGCGTCGCGTCGGAGATCCAGGACGACGAGGACGGCACGATCGCCCGCATCCTGACGTTGCTGGACGGCACCCGGTACGTGTGGGAGGTCTGCGCGGACCTCGCCGAGACGCACCCGGGCATCGACGAGGACAGCGTCCGCGAGGTGGTGGACCAGCTCATCGCGCAGGGCTTCGTCGAGGACGCGGCGGCCCCGCTGCCCGACGGGTTCACCGCGGAGGCCGCGCAGCGCTACGACCGGGCCCGGCACTTCTACGCCTGGATCGACACCCAGCCCCGCAGCTCGCCCTTCGAGGTGCAGGCGCGTATCGGGCGGGCGCGGGTCTCCGTACTCGGTCTCGGCGGCACCGGCACGGCGGTCGCGGCCGGACTCGTCGCCAGCGGCGTCGGCGGCCTGCACTGCGCCGACTTCGACGTGATCGACCAGCCGAACCTGACCCGCCAGCTGCTCTATACCGAGAGCGACCTCGGCCAGCCGAAGGTGAAGGTCGCCGTGGACCGGCTGCGGGCGATGAACTCGCACGTCGACGTCACCGGGGAGGAGTGCCGGATCCGCTCCGCCGACGACCTGGTGCCGCTGATGAACGGGCGGGACGCCTTCGTCCTCTGCGCGGACCGGCCCGTCGACCAGATCCAGGACTGGACGAACGAGGCGGCGCTGCGTACCGGCACGCCGTGGTTCATGGCGCTCTACACCGGGCCGATGACGGTCGTCGGCTCGTTCCTCCCGGGCCGCACCGGGTGCTACACCTGCCTGCGGCGTCGGCCGGACAAGCACGAGATCCAGACCGACGGCACGCCGCTGCGCGGCGGGGAACGACCGAACGCGGTGATCGCCGCCACCGCGAACGTGACCGGTCACCTCTGCGCGCTGGAGGTGCTCTACCACCTCGGCGGGCTGCCCCAGCAGGTCGCCGGGCGGGTCTTCCACCAGAACGCCGCGCGCTGGGACCACCACTACTTCATCGACGTGCCGCGGGACCCGGGCTGCCCCTCGTGCGGTCCGCGCGGCGCGTGAGGACCGGGCGATGACGACCACCGGGGTCGAGGCCGCACCGGATCTGGGCGCCGCGACGCGGGTACGGTTCCACCCGCTGCGGATCCGGCCGTCCGACGACGACCCGGACTCGGTGGTGGTGGGCCGGCCGGAGGTCGGCGAGTTCGTGGAGTTGCCGATGATCGGCGTCCGCGCCGTCGAGCTGCTCGACGGCGGAGCGCCGATCGGCGTGGCCGAGGAACGGATCGCCGCCGACCACGACGTGGACCTCGACCTCGTGGACCTGGTGCTCGCGCTGCGGGAGGCGGGCCTGGTGGCCGAGGTCGACGGCCGGCCCACCGGCGGCGCCCGCCGCGAGGACCGGCCGCACCTGCCCTGGCTGCGGGCCCGGCACGTGCGCTGGCTGTTCGGCCCGGCGGCGAAGGTGGCCTACGTCGCGCTGGTCGCGGCGACGCTGGCCACAGTGGTACGCCGTCCCGAGCTGCTGCCGTCGTACCGGGACTTCTTCTGGACCGGCTACGTCGGTCTCGCCGTGCTCGTGAACACCGTGCTGTTCTCCGGGACGGCGGTGCTGCACGAGTTCAGTCACCTGGTGGCGGCCCGTTCGCTGGACGCGCCGGCCCGGATCCGGTTCGCCACCCGGCTGCACCATCTGGTCCTGGAGACCGACGTGACGGCCATCTGGTCGGTGCCGCGCCGCCACCGGTACCGCGTCTATCTCAGCGGCCTGCTCTGGGATTCCGCCGTGGTGTGCGCCGCGCTGCTGGTGATGGCGTACGCCCGGCCGCATCCGCTGGTCGGCGGCCTGCTGTCCGCCGTCGTTCTGGTGATCGTCATGTCGATGGCGCTGCAACTGCACGTCTACATGCGTACCGACTGCTACTTCGTCCTGCTGGACCTGCTGCGGTGCCGCAACCTGTTCCAGGACGGCTTCGCGTACGCCCGGCACCTGCTGCGCCGAGGTCTGCACGCGGCGCTTCCCGGCCGGGTGACGCCGTCGGCCGGGGACCCCACCGCCGTCCTGCCGCCGCACGAGCGGCGCGCGGTACGGATCTACGCGCTGGCGGTGGTGGCGGGCAGCGCTGTCGCGTTGTCCAGCTTCGTCCTGTTCGGAATCCCGATCGTCGCGCACGGCGCGATCCAGGCCGGCTCGGCCGTGCTGGCCGGCGCGACCGGCGGAAGCCTGCTCGCGGCCGTGGACGGCGCGCTCGTCCTGCTCGTCGAGAGCACGCTCCAGGCGATGTTCCTGGTCACGTTCTACCGCCGTCACTCCCGGCGGCGCCGGGCGCGGGCCACGTCCGGTCAAGCGCCGCACGCCGCGCCGGACCCGATCGGCTGACCACCGACGACGACCGGACACAGTGGTGTGTCCCCCCGGTCACCGCTGGTACGCGTCACCCCCTGGCCTCGCGCGAACTCGTCTAGGGTGGGGCCGGAGGGCGATCTTGACGTGGTCGCCCGGGTCCGCGCGCTTCGGGGGGAGCGAATGGTGCCGGCGGTCATGTTTCGGCTGCTCGGCCCGGTCGAGGTGTGCCTCGACGATCGGACGGTCCGCGTCGGTGGCCCCCGCAGTCAGGCCATGCTCGCCGCGTTGCTGCTGGAAGCCAACCGGATCGTCCCGGTGTCCCGTCTCATGGACGCGGCCTGGGGCGGCCATCCGCCGGCGAGCGCGGACGTCCAGGTCCGCAACCGGGTCGCGGCGGCGCGACGGGCGCTGCGCGCCGCCGGTCTGCCCGGCGACGTGATCGGCACCCACGGCTCCGGATATCTGCTCACCGTCGCCGAGGGTCAACTCGACCTGGACGTCTTCGAGGAACGGGTACGCCGGGCGGAAGGGCTCCTCGACCGGGGCGGCGCCCCGGAGGAGGCGGTGTCCGGGCTGCGCGAGGCGCTGGCGATGTGGCGCGGTCCGGCGCTCGACGGCCTGCGTACGCCGGCGCTCACCGCGGCGGCGCAGCGTCTCGACGAACGGCGGATGACAGTGGTCGAGCGCTGCCTCGGCCTGGAGCTGGGCCTCGGCCGGTACGACAGCGTGATCGGCCGGCTCACCGAGCTGGTCGAGGCGTACCCGTGGCGGGAGTCGCTCGTGGGTCAGCTCATGCGGGCCCTCTACCTGGCGGACCGGCAGGGCGAGGCACTGGACCGGTTCGACCAGTTGCGCCGCCGCCTGGCCGAGGAGCTCGGCATCGACCCCACGGCCCAGCTGATCCGGCTGCGCGACCTGATCCTGCGCAACGACCCCAGCCTCCGGTCGTCGCCCGACGCGGGCCCGGTCGTCGCGCCGCCGGACCGCCCGCCCGCCGGACCGCGCCCGGCCGCCGCCGCCGCACAACACGGAATCGCCGCACAACACGGTGCCGCCGCACAACACGGTGCCGCCGGACCGGACGGGGCCGCGCGCCCGCCGGTCCGGATGCTTCCGGCCGGCCTCACCGACTTCGTCGGCCGGGAGGAACAGATCGCGGCGGTCCTGGAGTGGCTTCCGGAGCGGCCGGCGGTCGCCGTGACGGCGATCAGCGGCCTGCCCGGCGTCGGCAAGACCACCCTCGCGGTCCGGATCGCCCACCAGCTCGGCCCGGCGTACCCCGGTCCGCACCTCTACGTCGACCTGAACGGGCACGACCATCCGGCGCCCCCGGTCGAGGTGCTCGGGCGGTTCCTGCGGGCGCTCGGCGTGCCCGGCGCCCAGATCCCCGCGGACCTGGAGGAACGCGCCGCGCTGTTCCGGGGCGCGATGGCCGAGCGGCCCGGAGTGGTGCTGCTGGACAACGCGGCCGACGCGGCGCAGGTGCGCCCCCTGCTGCCCGGTACGGACACCGTCGTGCTGGTCACGAGCCGGCGCGCGCTCGTCGACGTCGACGGCGCCCACCAGCTGCGGCTGGAGCCGCTGCCCGAGGCGGACGCGCTGCGGCTGCTGGCCGGCATCATCGGCCCGGACCGCGTCGCCGCCGAGCCCGGCTCCGCGTCGGACGTCGTCCACCACTGCGGGCTGCTGCCGCTGGCGGTGCGGATCGCGGGCGCCCGGCTGGCGATACCCGGCGTGCTGTCGCTGCGGCAGGCGGCGGCGCAGCTCGCCGAACTCTCGCACCGGCTGGACCATCTCGCCCGCGCCGACCGCAGCGTACGGGCGGCGTTCCACTCGGCGTACGTGGCGCTGGACGAGCCGGCCCGCCGGCTCCTGCGCCGGTTCGCCGTGCTGGACCTCGACCGGGCCCCTCCGTGGCTGCCCGCCGTCCTGCTCGACGACGAGGCGGGCGCGGCGAACGCGGTCACCGGTCTGGTCGAGGCCAACCTGGTCGAGGTGACCGGACCGGACGAGCTGGGCCAGGTCCGCTACCACCTGCACGATCTGGTCCGCGCGTTCGCCCGGGAGCGCGCCGCGCGGGAGGAGGGGCCGCGGGAGCGGCCGGAGGTGCTGCGGCGCGTCTTCGGCACCTGGCTGACGCTGACCGAGCAGGCCCGCGTGGCGCTGAGCCAGGAGGGCGGCGCCGTCATCGTCGCCGACCTGCCGAGGTCACCGGCGCCCACCGGCGAGCACCTGCACGACCCGAAACGCTGGTTCGGCGCCGAACGGGCCGCCCTGCTCGCCGGCATCGAGCAGGCCGCCGCGACGCCCGGCCTGGAGGACTACTCCTGGGCGCTGGCCTGGCACTGCGACTACTACCTGTTCGTCGACGCCCGGGTGGACGACCTGACCCGGGTCACCGAGATCGGGCTGGCGGCCGCCGAGCGCCGGCGGCACCCGGAGGGGATCGCCCGGCTCCGGCTCTGCGTGGCGTTCGCGGCCCTGCTACGCAGTGACCTGGAGGCCGCGCTCGGCTACGCGCGGGCCGCCGCGGCGGCGGCCGAGCCGCTCGCCCAGCCCTGGCTGCGGGCCGACATCGCCGGCGTCGAGAACCAGGTGTACGAGGGACTGGGGGACCGGCCGGCGGCACGCGCCAGCCTGGTCCGCTCCATCGAGCTGTACCAGGAGGCCGGCGACGAGGTGGCCGCCGGACCGAAACTCGCCCGGCTGGGCGTCCTCCAGTTCCAGGAAGGCGACCCGGCCGCCGGGGAGACGCTCGCCCGGGCCGTCGCGCTGCTGCGGGCCGCCGGCACGCCCCGGCCGCTCGCCTTCGGCCTGCGCGCGTCGGGCCGCTGGCACGACCACCGTGGCGCGGTGGACGAGGCCCGGGCGGCGTACCTGGAGGCCCTGGAACTGGTCCGGCGGCACGGTGACCGGCTCGGTGAGGTGGCGCTGCTCAGCGAGGTCGCCGCGATGCTCGCGGGGCACGGCCGGCTGGGCGAGGCGGCCGGATACGCCGACACCGCCCTGGAGCAGGCCCGCGAGATGCGGGTCGCCGCCTACCTGGCCTACGCCCGGTACGCGCAGGGACGGATCAGCCTGATGTCGGGCGACCCGGCGCGGGCGCGGGTCCTGCTCGAACAGGCGGCCGACGACCTGACGGCCAGCCCGCCGCTGCAGCTGGAGGCCCTGATGGACCTGGCCCGGGCGGTGGAGCGGCTGACCGGGGCCGAGGCGGCCCGGGACGTCTGGCGACGCGCCCACGAGGTGGCCGCCCGGATCGGGGCCACCGCCACGGCGGATCAGATCGAGCGGCGGCTGGCCGGACCGTAGCCTGGCCGGGAGTCGTCGGGGCCGGGTTGTCGGATCCGGCCGGGCGGCTCCGACCCACCGGCGAGCGCACCCGACCGGGACGCGCCGCAACGCGGAGGAACACATCATGGGCACTGTCAGCTACGGGGTGCACACGTCCGTCGACGGCTTCATCGAGGGCCCGAACGGCGAGTTCGACTGGCCGCAGATGGGGGAGGAGCTGTCCGCGTACTCGATCGACCTGGCCGAGCGGGCCGACGCCTTCGTCTACGGGCGGCGGGTGTGGGAGATGATGGCCTCCTACTGGCCTCAGGTCGAGTCGATCTCCGACCACCCGCACGACCTGGCGTTCGCGCCGATCTGGCGGCGTACCCCGAAGATCGTGGTCTCCCGCACGCTCGCCGAGGCTCCCCACGGCGCCGTGGTGGTCGGCGGCGGCGACCTGGCGAAGGAGTTCGCCGAGGTCCGCGAGCGGTTCCCCGGCGACCTGCTGGTCACCGGCGGCACCGGCGCGGCGACGGCGCTGGCCGCGCTGGGGCTCGTCGACACCTACGAGGTGATCGTGCACCCGGTGGTGCTCGGCGGCGGACGGCAGGTGCTGCCCGACCTGGCCCGCCAGCACCTGCGGCTGGTCGAGACGCGTCAGTTCGACGGGCGGTCGGTGCTGCTGCGCTACGCGCGGGCCTGACGCCTCAGCGGCCCCGGCGGCGGGGCCGGTACGTGGCGAGCGCGGCCGGTACGCCGCGGCGCACGATGCCGGCCCGGTCGCTGTCCCCGCGCAGCACCGCCGCGGCGGTCTTGCGGGCCTGCTCGGCGGTGAAGTGCGGCGGCAACATCAGCTCGGCCGGGTCCACCACCGCGTTGACCACCACCGGCCGGTCCGCGTCGAGCACCCGCTGCCACAGGCCGTCCACCCGGTCGGGGGAGTCGACCAGCTCACCGCCGAGGCCCAGCACCTCGGCCCACCTGTGGTACGCCACGTCCGGCAGGTCCTGGCTGTCCGGGAACATCGGCGTGCCCTCGCTGGACCGCTGCTCCCAGCTGACGAACGCGAGGTCACGGTTGTTGAGCACGAGCACCACGAACCGGGGGTCGGCCCACTCCCGCCAGTACTTCGCCACAGTGATCAGCTCGTTGACGCCGTTCATCTGCATCGCGCCGTCGCCGAGCAGCGCGATCACCGGGCGGTCCGGGTGGGCGAACTTCGCCGCCAGCGCGTACGGCATGCCGCCGCCCATGGACAGCAGCGTGCCGGAGAGGCTGGCCAGCATGCCGGGGCGCACGCGCACGTGCCGGGCGTACCAGGCGGTGGCGGTGCCGCAGTCCACGGCGAGCACGGCGTCGTCCGGCAGCGCGTCGTCGAGCGAGGTGAACAGCGACTGCGGGTTGACCGGGTCGGCGGGCTGCGCGGCGACCTCGCGCTGCGCGGCCCGCCACTTGCCGGTGGCGTCGGCGATGGTGGCCCGCCAGGCGGTCGGGCCCGGCCCCGGGCCCAGCTCCCGGAGCAGTGCGCGCAGCGTCGGTCCGGCGTCGCCGGTCAGGTTCACCTCGGTCGGGTAGCGCAGCCCCATCCGGCTGCCGTCGATGTCGATCTGCACCGCCCGGGCCTGCCCCTCCGGCGGGTAGAACTCCGAGTACGGCATCTGGCTGCCGACGATCAGCAGCCGGTCGCACTCGCGCATGAGTTGCCAGCTGGGGCGGCTGCCGAGCAGGCCGATCGCGCCGGTCACCCAGGGCTGCCGGTGGTCGACGGCGGTGAAGCCGAGCAGCGCGGTGGCGACGCCGGCGCCGAGCCGGTCGGCGATCCGGCGTACCTCGTCCTCGGCGCCGAGCGCGCCCTGCCCGACCAGCATCGCCACCCGCTGGCCGCCGCGCAGCACCTCGGCCGCGCGGCGCACGTCGGCCTCCGGCGGCACTGTCGGCTCGCTGCTCGGCACCGCGCTGGTGTGGTAGTAGCCGTGCGCGTGCGGCGGGTGCGGCACCGCCGGCAGGTCCTGCACGTCGGAGGGAAGGACCAGGGCGGTCACGGTACGCCGGGCGAGCGCGGTGCGGCAGGCCCGGTCCACCAGGTGCCGGGCCTGCGACGGATCGTCGAGCTGGGCCAGGAAGGCCGACGCCACGTCCTTGTAGAGCGAGAGCAGGTCCACCTCCTGGTAGTAGCCGCCGCCCTCGGCGGGCAGCGCGGTGTGCCCGAGCAGCGCCACCACCGGCTGGTGGTCGAGCTTGGCGTCGTAGAGGCCGTTGAGCGCGTGGATCGCGCCCGGGCCGCTTGTCACCACCACGCAGCCGAGCGGGCCGCCGCCGTACTTGACGTGCGCGCCGGCCGCGAAACCGGCGGTCTCCTCGTGCCGGACCTGGATGAACCGGGCGCGTCCCTCGGCGCGTTGCAGCGCCGAGGTCATGCCGTTGATCCCGTCGCCCGGGTAGCCGTAGTAGCGATGTACGCCCCACTCGGCGAGCCGGGCCACCAGGTAGTCGGCGACTGTGGCGTCGCGGGGGAGGTTGCCGTCGTGATCCGCGCCCATCGTGGTCCCTCCGTCGCGTCGGCCTTCGGGCTCCGTTCCCCGCCCGGGGCGGCGGAAACCCGGCCCGTGCCGGGGCGCCCCCGGCGGGCCGGGCAGAATCGCGTGGTGCCCGTCCACGAGATCACCGACCCCGACGACGACCGGATCGCCGACTACCGCGCGCTCACCGACGTGGAGCTGCGTACCCGCTGGGAACCGCCGCACGGGCTGTTCATCGCCGAGGGGGAGCTGGTGCTGCGGCGGGCGCTGCGGGCCGGCTACCCGGCCCGGTCGTACCTGGTCGACGCCAAGCGCGTGGACCAGCTCGCCGATCTGGACACCGGTGACGCGCCGGTGTACGCGGCGACGCCGGACGTCCTCCAGCGCGCCACCGGCTTCCACGTGCACCGGGGCGTGCTCGCGTCGTTCCACCGCAAGCCGCTGCGCTCGGCCGACGAGGTGCTGGCCGCCGCCCGGCGGGTGGTGATCCTGGAGGACGTCAACAACCACACCAACCTGGGCGCGATCTTCCGGGGCGCGGCAGCGCTCGGCGTCGACGCGGTGCTGCTGTCGCCGACCTGCGCCGACCCGCTCTACCGGCGCAGCGTACGGGTCAGCATGGGCGAGGTGTTCGCGGTGCCGTACGCGAAGCTCGACAGCTGGCCCGGCGGGCTGGACCAGGTCCGCGCGGCCGGGTTCACCGTGCTCGCGATGACGCCCGCGCCTGATGCCGTACCGATGCAGCGGCTGACCCCGGCGCAGCGCGAGCGGGCGGCGTTGCTGCTCGGGGCGGAGGGGCCGGGACTGACCGCGGCGGCGCAGGCCGCCAGCGACGTGCGGGTGGTGATCCCGATGCGGCGCGGCGTGGACTCGCTGAACGTGGCGGCCGCGGCGGCGGTGGCGTTCTGGGAGCTGGGGCGGGACGACCCGCTCTGACGACCGGCTTGCATGACCATGCGACGGTGTGCATAATCTTCCTTGTGTCCAAGGTTCTCACCTCCCTGCCCATCGGCGAACGTGTCGGCATCGCCTTCTCCGGCGGCCTCGACACCTCGGTCGCGGTCGCGTGGATGCGCGACAAGGGCGCCATCCCGTGCGCCTACACCGCCGACATCGGCCAGTACGACGAGCCCGACATCGCCTCGGTGCCCGGCCGCGCCCACACCTACGGCGCCGAGGTCGCCCGCCTCGTCGACTGCCGCGCCGCCCTGGTCGAGGAAGGGCTGGCGGCGCTGACCTGCGGCGCCTTCCACATCCGCTCCGGCGGGCGGGCCTACTTCAACACCACGCCGCTGGGCCGGGCCGTGACCGGCACGCTGCTGGTGCGCGCGATGATCGCCGACGACGTGCAGATCTGGGGCGACGGCTCGACGTTCAAGGGCAACGACATCGAGCGGTTCTACCGGTACGGCCTGCTGGCCAACCCGCAGCTGCGGATCTACAAGCCGTGGCTGGACACCGACTTCGTCACCGAGCTGGGCGGCCGCACCGAGATGTCGGAGTGGCTGCTGGAGCGCGGCCTGCCCTACCGGGACAGCACCGAGAAGGCGTACTCCACCGACGCCAACATCTGGGGCGCCACCCACGAGGCCAAGACGCTCGAACACCTGGACACCGGCATCGAGACGGTCGAGCCGATCATGGGCGTGAAGTTCTGGGACCCGTCCGTGGAGATCCCCACCGAGGACGTCACCATCGGCTTCGACCAGGGCCGCCCGGTGACGATCAACGGCAAGGAGTTCGGCAGCGCCGTCGACCTGGTGCTGGAGGCCAACGCCATCGGCGGCCGGCACGGCCTGGGCATGTCCGACCAGATCGAGAACCGGATCATCGAGGCCAAGAGCCGGGGCATCTACGAGGCCCCCGGCATGGCGCTGCTGCACGCCGCCTACGAGCGGCTCGTCAACGCCATCCACAACGAGGACACGCTCGCCAACTACCACAACGAGGGCCGCCGCCTCGGCCGCCTCATGTACGAGGGCCGCTGGCTGGACCCGCAGGCGCTGATGCTGCGCGAGTCGCTGCAGCGCTGGGTCGGCACGGCGGTCACCGGCGAGGTCACGCTGCGGCTGCGCCGGGGCGAGGACTACTCGATCCTCGACACCACCGGTCCGGCGTTCAGCTACCACCCGGACAAGCTGTCGATGGAGCGCACCCAGGACTCGGCGTTCGGCCCGGCCGACCGGATCGGCCAGCTCACGATGCGCAACCTCGACATCGCCGACTCGCGGGCCAAGCTGGAGCAGTACGCCTCCGTCGGCATGGTCGGCGGCGGGAACCCGCAGCGGGTCGTGGGCGCCGCCCAGGCCGCTTCGACCGGGCTGATCGGCGCCATGCCGCAGGGCGGCGCCGAGGCCATCGCGTCCCGGGGCGTGCCCACCGCCGAGGACGAGGCGCTCGACCGGGCCGCCATGGAGTTCGGCGTCGACTGATCCCGCAGCCCGGCCGGCTCGTCCTCCCCGGCGAGCCGGCCGGTGCGGCCCTCGGCAACGACGGTGACGCAGGGTAGCGTGTCGCCCGTGTTCCCTACCGTGCGTGAGGTCCTGGACCTGGTGCCGATGCGCCACGGTGCGCCACGCCTGGTCGCCGGGAACGCCGGGCTGGACCGGCCGGTGCGGTGGGTGCACATCGCCGAGGTGCCCGACATCGCCACCCTGCTCGGCGGCGGGGAACTGGTCCTGACCACCGGGATCGGGCTGCCGGCCGACGACGCCGGGCTGCGCGAGTTCATCGGCACCCTGGCCGACGTCGGCGCCTCCGGACTGGTGGTCGAGCTGGGCCGCCGGTACCTCACCGGAGTGCCCCGGGTGATGGCCGCCGCCGCCGAACGCCGCGGCCTGCCCCTGATCGAGCTGCGCCGGGGCACCCCGTTCGTCCGGATCACCGAGGCGGTGCACGGGCTGATCGTGGACGCCCAGCTCACCGAGCTGCGCGCCACCGAGGAGATCCACCAGCGGTTCACCGACCTGTCGGTGGAGGGCGCCGAACCGGCCGAGGTGCTGCGGCAGGCCGCCGAACTGGCCGGCTGCCCGATGGTGCTGGAGAACCTGTCCCGGCAGGTGCTCGCGTACGACCCGGCGGGGGAGAACGCGGAACTGCTGCTGGACGGCTGGGAACAGCACTCCCGGCAGATCCGCCCGGCCGGGCGCACCGCGTACGACCCGGGCAGCGGCTGGCTCGTCACCACCGTCGGGGCGCGCGGGCAGGACTGGGGACGGCTGCTGCTGCGCTGGCCCGTCGCCGAGTCCACCCCGCCGACCCGGCTGACCATCCTGATCGAGCGGGCCGCCTCCACGCTGGCCCTGGGGCGGCTGATCCGGCGCGACGCCGAGGGCCTGGAACGGCAGATCCACCGTACGCTGCTGACCGCGCTCATCGACCACTCCCGCCCGGTGGACGAGGTGGCGCTGCGCGCCAAGGCGCTCGGCGTCGTCCTGGACCGACGGCACCTGGTCGGCGTGGTGGTCCGGCACCGTGGCGACGAGCCGGCCGCCGGCCCGGGCGCCGACGCCGACCCCGAGGCCGGTCCGGCCCGCCTGCGCGACCTCGCCGAGGCGGTCGGCCAGGCCGTGCGGGACGCCAAACTCACCGCCCTGACCAGCGCCGTCGACGACCATGCGGTGGGGGCGCTGCTGGCCCTGCCGGACGCGGCCGACGAGGAGAAGGCACTCGCCGCGTTCGCCACGGCGTTGCGCCGGGTACGCCTCGACGCCGCCCCGTCCCGCCCTCCGGCCACCCGCACCGTGGTGGCGGCCGGTTCGGGCGTGGGCAGTCTGCGCGAGGCGCGCCGCTCACTCGTCGAGGCGCGTCAGATCGCCGAGGCGGCGCGGCGGGACCCCCGAGACCTGCCCTGCTACCGGCTGCCGCACGTCGGGCTGGCCGGTCTGCTGCACCTGCTGCGCGACGAGCCCCGGCTGCAGACGTTCGTCGAGCGCGAACTCGGGGCACTGCTCGCGTACGACGCCCAGCACCCGCGTGAGCAGTTGCTCGGCACGCTGCGCGCGTGCCTGGAGCAGGGGCGGAACAAGTCGGCGGGCGCGGCCGCGGCGCACCTGTCCCGGCCGGCGTTCTACGAGCGGCTGGCCCGGATCGGCCGCATCCTCGACGCCGACCTGGACTCGGTCGACAGGTGCCTGTCCCTGCACGTGGCCCTGCTGGCCCTCGACGCCATCCGAACCCCCTGACCCACCCCCGGGGCCGTCACGCCGGTCCCGCCGACCCCGCCGATCTTGGACTTGTGGCGCCCGAGAGGCCCAAAACCGCGGCTTATGCGCGCCGCCACAACTCCAACATCGATGGGCCGAGGCGGTGATCATGAGGTT
>NZ_JAGPXP010000057.1:0-18588 GCF_018070485.1 Micromonospora sp. C41
TCGATCATGAACATGACGGCGTTCGACGCCCGATTTTTCGCCCGCAATTTAAAGATCGACCGGGAAGGGGCGGGCGCTGGGACGGGCGCGGCGGCGGCCCCGGGATCGGGGACGCCGCCGCGTCGTCGGTCAGGTGATGCTCAGCGTTCGGTACGGCTGGGCGCGATGGTCGGGAACGGGAAACCACTGCCGCCGCCGTTGCCGCCGCCACCGCCCGGCGTGGTCGGCGTCGTGCTGGGGCTGCCGCTCGGCGTCGGGCTGGTCGGCTCCTCGTCCTCGCGCGGCACGTCGACCTCGATGGTCACCCGCTCGCCCTTGGCCAGCTTCGTCTTGCCGGCCGGCGACTGTTTGCTGACCTTGCCCGCCTGGGACGGGTCGACCTCGTTGCCCTCCCGGACCCGGACCGTGTAGCCGGCCTCCTTGAGCTGTTGTGTCGCCTGCTCCTCGGTGTAGCCGATGACGGTCGGCACCTCGCCGACGTTGCCCTTGGAGACCTTGAGCGTCACCTTGCTGCCCTCGGCGACCGAGCTGCCCTCGGTGGGCGAGACGGAAATGACCTGACCCTCCGGCGCGCTGTCGTTGACATCCTCGCGAACGGGAACCAGCTCAAGTTCCGTCAGTCGGTCCTTCGCGGCGTTGTAGGTACTGCCCTTCAGCCCGGTGGGGACGGTCACCTGGCCCGGACCGGTGCAGACCTTGACGGTGACCTCGGTGTCCTTGTCCACCCGCTGGCCGAACGTCGGGCTCTGCTCGACCACCGAGCCCTTCTCGCAGGTGGTGTTCTGCACCGGATCGCCTGTGCCGTACCGCAGCCCGGCCTGGGTGAGCGCGGCCTTCGCGTCGTCCGCCGACCGGCCCACCAGCTGGGGCACCGACACCTTCTCGTTGCCGGCCTGGTTGAGCCAGAGCGCTGTCCCCAGCGCGATCACCGCGAGCACGCCGAGCGCGGCGAACGCCGCGATGACCCAGGACGAGCTCTTTCGCTTGCCCGGATCGCCGACCCGCGCCACCGGCTGCGGGCGGGTCTGCGGGCCCATCATCTGGGTCTGCTGCGCCTGCTGGTAGCCGCCCGCGGCGGCGCCCATCGGCATGGTCTCCTCGGCCGGCATCACCGGGGTGGCCAGCACCGGCCGGCCGGCAGCGGCGCGGAGCAGGTCCGCCCGCATCTCACCGGCGCTCTGGTAGCGGTTGAGCGGGTTCTTCGACAGCGCCTTGAGCACGATGGCGTCGACCGCCGGGTTGACGTCCGGGTTGATCGTGCTCGGCGTCGGCGGCTGCTCCCGCACGTGCTGGTACGCGACGCTGACCGGGCTGTCGCCGACGAACGGCGGGTGGCCGCAGAGCAGCTCGAACAGCACGCAGCCGGCCGCGTAGACGTCGGAGCGGGCGTCGACCGCCTCGCCGCGCGCCTGCTCGGGAGAGAGGTATTGTGCGGTGCCGATGACCGCGCTGGTCTGCGTCATCGTGGTGGCGCCGCTGGCCAGCGCGCGGGCGATGCCGAAGTCCATCACCTTGACCTGGCCGGTCTGGGTGAGCATCACGTTGCCGGGCTTGATGTCCCGGTGGATGATCCCGTGCCGGTGGCTGAACTCCAGCGCCGCGCACATGTCGGCGCAGATCTCCAGCGCCCGGCGCGGCTGGAGCCGCCCCTCGACGCCGAGGACCTCCTTGAGCGTCCTGCCGTTCACGAACTCCATCACGATGAACGGCAGGGTTTCGCCCGTCGGGCCGGTTTCCTCACCGGTGTCGTAGACGGCGACGATGGCCGGGTGGTTCAGCGAGGCGGCGTTCTGGGCCTCGCGGCGGAACCGCATCTGGAAGGTGGCATCCCGGGCCAGGTCGGCACGGAGCATCTTGATCGCGACATCCCGCCCGAGCCGGAGGTCGCGGCCGCGGTGCACCTCGGCCATGCCGCCGTAGCCCAGCAGCTCGCCGACCTGATACCTGCCACCGAGCAGGCGGGCCTGCGCTGTCATCGCGTGTCTCGTCCTTCGCTCGTCGTCGTACCGCCGTCGGCCGGCAGGAGGCGTACCTCACGACGGTACGACGTGCGGACCGGATAGTCGCCTCCGTGCGGCCGCACCGCGCCGGAGGTCACGCTCACACTCGCCGGAGCGGATGCGGTAGCACCGTATTTCCGGTACAGGAACGAAATCACGCCCGAGCAGAGGATGACCAGCACGGCCACCACGATCGCCGTCGTCCAGAGCCCGGACCGGGAGCGCCGGGGCGGAGGCGGCGCGGCCGGGCGCGCGTACGGCATGGGGTTGTGCTGGGGCACGGGCCGCTGCGGTACGGGTGCCGCGCCACGCGGCGCCACCGGCGGGCGGGGCATCGGGGCCGGGTGGGCGATCACGGCCGGGCGCTGCGTCACCGGCGGGCGGGCCGGCGAAACGGGCGGACGGGCCGGGGAGACCGGCGGACGGGGCTGCGGATGAGCGGCGGCGGCCGGTGGCTGCGGCCGGGGAGCGGTCGGCACCTGAGCGCGTGCGACGGGTGCGGCCGGTGAGGCGGGCGCGGCCGAGATGGGCCGTCCGGCGCGGGCCGCCTGGGAGAGCGCGAGCTTGGCCTGCCGGGCGATGCTCGCCAGCGCGGCGGCGCTGGGCCAGCGGGCGGAAGGGTCCTTCGCCATGGCCCGCTCCACGATGGCCCGGACCTGCGGCGGGATGTCGGCCGGAAGCGCCCGGGGCGTCTCCCGTACGTGCTTCATGGCGATTTCGAGCGGGTTGTCCCCCTCGAAGGGGCGCCGGCCGGCGAGGCACTGGTACGCGACCACGCCGAGCGCGTAGACGTCCGAGGCGGGCGTGGCCACCGCGCCGGTCGCCTGCTCCGGCGAGATGTACGAGGCGGTGCCGAGCACCGAGCCGGCGGCGGTGAGCTGGCCGACCAGCTCGGAGCGGGCGATGCCGAAGTCGGTGAGCACGAGCGTGCCGTTCGGCCGGACCAGCAGGTTGCCGGGCTTCACGTCACGGTGCACGATGCCCTTCTCGTGCGCGGCGTGCAGCGCGTCGGCGGCCTGGGCCAGCAGCGCCATGGTCCGCGCCGGGGTCAGCCGGCCGACCCGGCTGAGCGTGGCCGACAGCGCGTCGCCCTCGACGTACTCCATCACCAGGAACGCGATGTGCTGGTCGCTGCCGAAGTCGTAGACGTCGACCACGCCCGGGTGGTTGATGGTCGCCATGGTCCGCGCCTCGCCCCGGAACCGCTCGGCGAAGCCCGGCTCGTCGAGCAGCGCGGGGAGCAGGCTCTTGACCGCGACGGTACGGCCCAGCACCTGGTCGGTGCCGCGCCACACGTCGCCCATGCCACCGCTGGCGATCCGCTCGTCGAGGCGGTAGCGGTTGCCGAGCTTCACCCCCGGGCTCAGCACGTCAGCGCCTCCCGGAGTCCGCGATGGCCGCCGCCATGATCCGGCCGGCGATGCGGGCCGCCTCGGCGCTGCCGCCGTTGCCCGCCTGCTCCAGCTCGACGCAGACGGCGGACAGCGGCGTGCCGTCCTTGTCCAGGGCGAAGCCGATGAACCAGCCGTGGTCCGGGGTGTTCGGGCCGGACTGCGCGGTACCGGTCTTGCCGCCGACCAGGTAGCCGTCGATGGCGGCCCGGCGGCCGGTGCCCTCCTTCACCACGTTCTGCATCATGTCGCGCAGGTCGGCGGCGACCTGGCCGCTGATCGGGCGGCGCAGCTCGCGCGGCTGGGCGGGGTCGTAGACGGTGGTGCGGTCCGGCCCGAGCAACTGCTTGACCAGGTACGGACGCATCTGCTTGCCGTCCTTGTTGGCCACCGCGGCAGCGATCAGCGCGCCCTGCAGCGGCGTCATCCGCACGTTGTTCTGGCCGATCGACGACTGGGCGAGCGCGGCCGGGTCGGTGCTGCCGTCCGGGTTCTGCATGTCGCCGGTGCGGCTGGCCGCCACCGGCAGGCCACCCTCGCCGAGCTGGCCGACGGTGAGGTCGTCCTGCTCGAAGCCGAACTGCTTGGCCTTCTCCTTCACCTTGTCCGCGCCGAGCCGTACGCCGAGCTGGGCGAAGCCGGTGTTGCAGGACTCGGTGACCGCCTCGCGCAGCGTCACCTGCGACTCGGGGCAGATCGACGGCGCGGCGTTGCGGATCGGCTGCCCGGCGCCGGGCGCGGTGTAGCTGGAGCCGGCGGGGATGCGGGTCTGCTGGCCGACGCCGTTCTCCAGCGCGGCAGCCGCCATGATGATCTTGAAGGTGGAGCCCGGCGGCAGCGTCTCGGACAGCGCCCGGTTCGCCAGCGGCCGGTCCTTGTCCTTCTCCAGCGCGTTGTACGCCCGGTCCGCCTCGGTGCTGTTGTGGCTGGCCAGCGGGTTCGGGTCGAAGCTCGGCATGGAGACCAGCGCCTGCACCGCGCCGGTACGCGGGTCGATCGCGATCGCCGCGCCCTTCGTCGCGCCCACCTGGTTGTCGTTCAGCTGCTTGTACGCCGTCTCCTGGGCCCGCTTCGACAGCGTCAGCACCACGTTCCCGCCACCGGTCTCGTCACCGGTGAACATGTCCTTGATCCGGTTGGCGATCAGCGCGTCGCTGGTGCCGGCGAGGAAGTCGTTCTCCACCCGCTCGATACCGCTCGCGCTGCCGTTGACCGGCTTCCAGCCGAGCACGTGCGCGTACATCTCGCCGCCCGGGTAGGTGCGCTGGTACTTCAGCTCACCGCCGGTCTCCTTGCTGAGCGCGTACGCGGTGCCGCCGACCTCGATGTTGCCGCGCTTGCGGTCGTACTCGGCGACCTGGACCCGGCCGTTGTAGTCGCTGTTGCGGTATTCGTCGGCCTTGTAGGCCTGGATCCAGTTCAGGTTCGCGAAGAGGAGCCCGAACAGGACCATCACGACCACGCCGACGCGGCGCAGAGGGGCGTTCACGGTCGGATCACCTCCGTCGGGGCGCCGTGCAACTGCTCGGGTGGACCACCGGACGGTCGGGCCGCCGGGCCGCCACCACCGGTCACCGGTCGGCGGGCACCGTCGGAGACCCGCAGCAGCACCGCGATCAGCAGCCAGTTCGCCATCAGCGAGGAGCCACCGGCGGACAGGAACGGGGTGGTCTGGCCGGTCAGCGGGATGAGCTTGCTGATGCCGCCGACGATGACGAAGACCTGCAGGCCCAGCGTGAACGCCAGGCCACCGGCGAGCAGCTTGCCGAACGAGTCCCGCACCGCCAGCGCGGCGCGCAGGCCCCGCTCCACGATCAGCAGGTAGATCACCAGCAGCGCGGAGAGACCGAACAGGCCGATCTCCTCACCGATGCCGGCGAAGATGAAGTCGGTCTGCACCTCGGGCAGCAGCGTCGGCTGGCCGCCACCCGGACCGGCCCCGAACAGACCGCCGGTGCCGAGCGTGAGCAGGCCCTGCACCAACTGGTAACCCCGGTCGTACGGCTCGGCGAACGGGTCGAGCCAGATCTGCGCCCGGTCGTAGAAGTTCGCGAACGGGCCGCCCACGGTGCTGCCCAGCACGTACGCCAGATAGGCGCCGCCGAAGAACAGGATCAGACCGATGAGCAGCCAGCTCACCCGCTCGGTGGCGATGTAGAGCGTCACCACGAACATGCCGAAGTAGAGCAGCGAGGTGCCCAGGTCCTTCTCGAAGATCAGGACCAGGAGGCTGACCAGCCACACCACCAGCACCGGGCCGAGGTCGCGCCCGCGCGGGAAGTCGATGCCGAGCACCCGCCGGCTGGCGAGCGAGAGCACCTCACGCTTGCGCACCAGGTAGTAGGCGAAGAACGTGAGCAGGGCCAGCTTGGCGAACTCGCCCGGCTGGATGGAGAACCCGCCGAACTTGATCCACAGCTTGGCGCCGTTGATCTCGGAGAAGCGGCTGGGCAGCACCGCCGGGATCATCACCAGCACGATGCCGGCGAGGCCCAGGGTGTACGCGTACCGGGACAGCGACCGGTGGTCGCGCAGGATCGCCAGCAGCCCGGCGGCAAGCACCACGGCGGCCAGCGTCCAGGCGAGCTGCCGGCCACCGGTGCCGGCGAAGATGGCCAGGTCCTCCCGCTCCGCGGGCGCGGCCTTGGCCAGGTCGTACCGGCGCAGGAAGCCCACGCCGATGCCGTTGAGCAGGGCCACCGCCGGCAGCAGCGCCGGATCGGCGTACGGCGCCAGCCAGCGGATCACCAGGTGCAGGCCGAGGAAGACCAGCCCCAGCGCGGCGGCCGGGATCCAGAAGTCGGACGTGATCGTGTCCAGCGCCTTCGCCTCGACCATCGCCGCGTACGCCGCCACGAGCACCATGGCGAGCAGGAGCAGGGACAGCTCGGCGTTACGCCGGGACCGGGCCAGGCGTACGCCGGACTGCTCGCCCGTCGAAGCGGGCGAGGCGGCCGGTACGGCGGCTGCGGTCACGGATACGTCCTCGGGATCGAGCCGGCACTCACTGCGGCGACCGGCAACCCGCCGGATCGGCCGGCGGAACGGTGTCGGAGGGAACGGCGTCGGGCGTGGTGGTGAACGTCGGCGTCGGCGCGTCGGGGGTGGGCGTCGACGCGCCCGCGGGCGGCGTGGACGGGAGCGGGCTGCCGCTCGGCGGGGGCAGCGGGTCGGTGGTGGCCACCGGCGTCGGACTGGTCACACCGGGCGTCGGGTCGGGCGGGCAGAGCGGCTTGAGGTTCGGGTTGCCCGGGTCGTCGCTGGTCAGCTCCGCCAGCCGGCGCTCGGCGTCCGGCTCGTTGCGGGCCTGGATACCCTGCTTCACCCGCTCCTGGGCGGCCAGCGTCAGGTCGTCGAGCCGGGCGTCGCTGCGCTCGTGCACGTTCGACAGGTCCAGCCCGGCGACCTGGCCGGGCACGCCGCGGAAGACCGCGAGCTGGCCGTCGTCGGTGGCGCCGACGTAGTACTGCCGCTGGGTGTACGTCCAGCCGCCGAACACGCCGCCGCCGACGATGACCGCGAGCGCCAGCACCATCGCGACGGTGCGCAGCGGTCGGCGGCGCCGGCCGTCGGGCTCGTCGTCGCGGTTGTCCGCCGGCTCCTCGGGGACGGGTGGCCGGGGCGCGGACAGCGCCGAGGCGCGGGCGGCCGGGGTGGAGTCGTCGGCCGAGGTCGCCATGCCGCGGTCCCGGGCGGCGGCGCCGCCCACGATCGGGGACGCCTCGACGATGTCCTGGTCGGTGGCGTCGGCGATGATCACGGTGATGTTGTCCGGGCCGCCGCCGCGCAGCGCGAGCTGCACCAGGCGTTCCACGCACCGCTGCGGGTCGGGGTACTCCCGCATGGTGTCGGCGATGGTGTCCGCGCTGACCACGCCGGAGAGCCCGTCGGAGCAGATCAGGTAGCGGTCGCCGGGCAGCACCTGCCGGACGCTGTACTCCGGGTCGATGTCGCGGCCGTCGAGCGCCCGGGTGAGCAGCGAGCGCTGGGGGTGGCTGCTCGCCTCCTCCGCGCTGATCCGGCCCTCGTCGACGAGCATCTGGACGTACGTGTCGTCCTTGGTGATCTGCGCGAACTCACCGTTGCGCAGGAGATAGGCCCGCGAGTCACCGATGTGGACCATCCCGAGCTTGCTGCCGGAGAAGAGGGTCGCGGTGAGCGTGGTGCCCATCCCCTCCAGCTGCGGGTTGGCGTCCACGGTGTCGCGGAGCTGCTGGTTGGCGGTGCCCACGGCGGAGCGGAGCGCGTCGACCAGGGCGTCACCGGGGACGTCCTCGTCGAGCGGCGCCATGGCACCGATGACGATGTTGCTGGCGACGTCACCGGCGGCCATGCCGCCCATGCCGTCGGCCACGGCGAGCAGCCGCGGTCCGGCGTAGACGGAATCCTGATTGCCGTCTCGGATCAGACCGCGGTCGCTGTGGGCCGCGTAGCGCAGGGTCAGAGTCATGGCCGTAATTCGAGGGAAGTGCGGCCGATCCGGATCGGCACGCCGAGGGGGACGGGGGTTGGTCCGGTGACCTTAGCGCGATCGAGATAGGTGCCGTTAGTCGATCCGAGGTCCTCGACGTACCACTGCCCCTCACGGGGCACCAGCCGGGCGTGTCGCGCCGAGGCGTAGTCGTCGGTGATCACCAGCGTCGAGTCCTCCGCCCGGCCGATGGTGATCTGGGCCTCGCCGAGCGTGATCCGGGTGCCGGCCAGCTGGCCGGCGGTGACCACGAGCTGGTGGGCGGCCCGGCCGCGCTTGGCCTTCGCCGGCTTCCCCGCCTGCCCGGTCGACGCGCCGATCCCCCGCGGCGCGGCCACCAGGCGGCCCGACCGGGCGCCCGCGAACAGGTCCCGGCGGATCACACCGACGACCGTGAACACGAAGATCCACAGCAGGATGAGGAACCCGAACCGGGCGACGGTGATGACGAGCTCCGGCAACGGGGATCAGCCGTCCACGCGGAAGGTCAGCGTCGTGGTGCCGAGCTGGATCATGTCGCCGGGGTTGAGGGCGACCGCCGAGACGCGCTGGCCGTTGACCATCGTGCCGTTCGTGGAGCCCAGGTCGGTCAGCACGACCTGCCCGCCGTCGAAGTCCAGCCGGGCGTGGCGTCGCGAGATGCCGACGTCGGGCAGGCGCAGGTTGGCCTGGTCGCCGCGGCCGATCACGGTCGAGCCCATCTGGAGGGGGTAGGTGCGGCCGTCGCCGGAGACCAGGCGGACGTTGCGGCCACCGCCGTGACCGGGCGGAGGGCCGTAGCCGCCACCCTGGTCGTACGCCGGGTACGCCGGGCCGGCGTCGTAGCCGCCGGGCGCGGAGACCGGGGCGACGTCCCCGCCGGTGTAGACCTCGGCGGTGACCCGGAACATGCCGGTGTCCAGGCCCTCACCGCGCTCGACCTCGACGATCACGTCGCCGTAGACCGTCCACGCCTGCTCGCCGATGAACTCGGCCTGCGACTGCGCCAGCTCCTGGGCCAGCGCGGCAGCGTACGGCGCCAGCCGACTGTGGTCGTAGGGCGAGAGATCGATCACGTAGCGGTTGGGCACAAGGGTGCGCCCACCGGCCAGGATCGCCTTGTGCGCCTCGGCCTCCCGCTGCATGGCGTTGAGGATCTCCACGGGGTGGACCACCCCTTTGAAGACCTTGGCGAAGGCCCCCTCGACCAGGCCTTCCAGACGCTTCTCGAAGCGTTGCAGCACGCTCACCGGCTCCTCCTCGGGTCCCGAGGCAATGATGGTATCCGGACACCGCCTCCGCAGCTCACACGCCGCTCGGCCGGCTGCCGTCGGCCCGTTCGTGACCAGGCCCGCGGACGTGCTAAAGTTTCGCCCGCCACGAGCGGTGATCGTTCGTGGCGTGGCCAGTGGACAGCGTAATATGTCCCGGCACCCGTCGCAGATGGCGGGCGCGGGATGCGATATGGTGTTCCGGGTCGTGCCACGGGGATGTGGCGGAATGGCAGACGCGCACGGTTCAGGTCCGTGTGTCCGAAAGGACGTGGGGGTTCAACTCCCCCCATCCCCACCAGAACAAGGGCTCCGCAGACAGCGGGGCCCTTGCTTCGTATCGGGGCGTTTCGGACGTCACGCTATGCTCCGATGGTTTCCCTGCCTCCCACGGACCAGGAGTGGCGTGTGACTGTCGCGTTGGTGACCGGTTCCGGCGGTCTGATCGGCTCCGAGGCGGCCCGGCACTTCGCCGGACTGGGTCTCGACGTGGTCGGCATCGACAACGACATGCGGCGGTACTTCTTCGGCGAGGACGGCTCGACCGCCTGGAGCCTGGACCGGCTCGCCGCCGACCTCGGCTCCGCGTACACCCACCACGCCGTGGACATCCGCGACCGGGACGGCCTGGAGCAGGTCTTCAAGCGGTACGGCAAGGACATCGCCGTGGTGATCCACAGCGCCGCCCAGCCGAGCCACGACTGGGCCGCCAAGGAGCCGTTCACCGACTTCGACGTGAACGCCGGCGGCACGCTCAACGTGCTGGAGTACACCCGGCGGCACGCGATCGACGCGCCGTTCATCCACTGCTCCACAAACAAGGTGTACGGCGACCGGCCCAACTCGCTGCCGCTGATCGAGCTGGAGACCCGCTACGAGCTGCCCGAGGACCACCGCTGGTACGACGGCATCACCGAGGACATGTCGATCGACGAGTCGCTGCACTCGATCTTCGGCGCCTCGAAGGTCGCCTCGGACGTGATGGTCCAGGAGTACGGCCGTTACTTCGACATGAAGACCGCCTGCTTCCGGGGCGGCACGCTGACCGGCCCGGCGCACTCCGCCGCCGAGCTGCACGGCTTCCTGGCGTACCTGATGCGCTGCGTGATGGAGGGCCGGACGTACAACCTCTTCGGCTACAAGGGGAAGATGGTCCGGGACGCGATCCACTCGCACGACGTGCTCACCGCGTTCGAGGCGTTCTTCCGCGAGCCGCGCTCGGCCCAGGTCTACAACCTCGGCGGCGGCCGGCACTCGAACACCTCGCACATCGAGGCGTTCCGGATCGCCCAGGAGATCACCGGCCGCGAGGCCCGGATCAACTACGTCGAGCAGGCCCGCACCGGCGACCACCAGTGGTACGTCAGCAGCATGGCCCGCTTCGAGGAGCACTACCCGTCCTGGAAGATCACGTACGACGTGCCGATGATCCTCCGCGAGATCTACGAGGCCAACGTCGACAAGTGGGTGCCGAAGGCATGAGCGCCGGGACCAAGCGCAACGTCCTCGGCGTCGGGGTCGACGCGACCGACTACGCCCGGGCCACCGAGGCCGTGGTCTCGGCCGCGCACGAACGCCGCCCACTGGCGCTCACCGCGCTCGCCGTGCACGGCGTGATGACCGGCGTGCTCGACCCGGCGCACAACGCCCGGCTCAACTCGTTCGACGTGGTCACCCCGGACGGTCAGCCGGTGCGCTGGGCGCTCAACCTGCTGCACGGCGCCGGGCTCACCGACCGCGTCTACGGGCCGGAGCTGACCCTGCGGGTGCTCGCCCGGTTCGCCGAGGAGGGGCTGCCGGTCTACCTCTACGGCTCCACCGAGGAGACGCTGTCCCGGCTCGTCCCGGCGCTGGAGCGCAAGTTCCCCGCGCTGAAGATCGCCGGGGTCGAGCCGTCCAAGTTCCGCGCCGCCACCCCGGGCGAGGACGCCGAGATCGCCGACCGGATCCGGGCCAGCGGCGCCCGCCTCGTCCTGGTCGGGCTGGGCTGCCCGCGCCAGGAGGTCTTCGCGTACGCCATGCGCCCGCTGCTGGACATGCCGCTGATGGCTGTCGGCGCGGCCTTCGACTACCACGCCGGCCTGCTGCGCAACCCGCCACCGTGGATGCAGCGCGCCGGGCTGGAGTGGTTCTGGCGCCTCGGCCTGGAGCCCAAGCGCCTGTGGCGCCGGTACGTCATCCTCAACCCGGCCTACCTGGCCCGGCTCGCCGCCCAGAAGACCGGGCTGTGGAAGGCCACCCCGCCGGCGCCGGCCACCACCCGACCGGCCACTTTCGACGTCTGAGCCGCCCCGACGACCCCTACGGGCCCGGGTACGGGGCGAACCGGGGTGCCGTCCCGGATTCGGCGAACGTCGAAACGGGCAAGGCTGGGGGGCATGGATGACCGTCTCGCCGTACTGCTTCCCGTCGCCGCCGTCTGGCTCGCCGCCGGACTGGTCGCGGAGGGCCTGCCCGGGCTCGACCGCGCCCGCGCGCTGCGCCGGCGTACCGGATGGTTGTCCGCCCTGGTGCTGACCGGCCTCGCGCTCACCGCGGCGGTCCTCGCCGCGGGCCTGCAGAGCGCCGGCGACACCGCTGTGGACCGGGCCGCCGCCGCGCTCGGCCTCGCGGCGGCGCCGGCGGCCGTGGTGGCGGTCTGCACGGTACGGCGGGTCCGGCGGCTGCGCTCCGGCGCGGGCGCGTTCGCGGCGGCGCCGGGAACGCCCGCCCCGCACGGGCTGCGCGCGGCCGCGGCGCATCCGCTGATCGCGCTGCCGTTGCAGGCGACGGCGCTCGCGGTGCTGGTGGCCGTGCTGCCGGCGCTCGGCGTCGACCTGCTCGCCGCGCCCGGAGTGGCCGGCCCGGTGATCACCGTCGCGGTGCTCGGTGTGTGCGCGATCGGGGTACGCCACGCGCTGCGGCACAACCGGCTCGCCGAGCGGGCCATGCCGGCGGCCGAGCCGGTGTCAGCGCGACCGGCTCGCGCCCTGCACGTATAGCAGTTCCAGGATCGCGCGGGTCGCCTCGAACCAACGGTCCAGCCAGCCGGGCGGAGGGACGCTGCCCTTCGGCGGCAGTTCCATCAGCAGACCGCGCAGCAGCGGATGGTCCACCAGGGACTCCTGCTGCTCGATCGGCCAGCCGCTCGGCGGGAACGACGGCTCGGTGAGCGGGTTGGGGTCCAGCGACGGCAGGGACAGCGGCGTCGCGGCCTGCTCGGGCACGCCACCCTCGCGGGCCTCCTCGCCGTCGCCGGAGACCACCTCGGTGAGGACGGTGTCCCGGCGGGCGCCGCGGTACTTGCCACCGAACCGCTCGGGCTTGCCCGGGCCGCTGGTGAGGTTCTCTGAACCGATCGTCGTCATCCGTCTCGCCTGCCTCGTTCGGTTGCCGATCCGTGCGGTTCAACGAGGCGGATCGAAACTGGCGACGGGTGCGGCGTCCGGACGCGAATGGTCCCGCCCGGCAACGCTGCCGGACGGGACCACGCTGCGGTGCCGGTCAGCTCCGGCCGAACGCGCCGCCCCGGGCGCGGGCGACGAAGGTCTGCCAGTCGTCCGGAGCGAAGATCAGGGCCGGGCCTGTCTTGTCCTTCGAGTCCCGGACTCCGACCGCCCCGGTCACGTACGCGACCTCCACGCAGTTGTCGCAGTTCGGCCCGCTCTTCGAGCTCTTGAACCACGTCGCCTGCGTCAGGTCCACGGGGAACTCCTTGGTCGCCATTTCCACAGTGGCTCCTCTGCCAGTTTCGCGATATGTGCGATGGATTCCTCCGGGCGTATGGCCGCTGCTCGAATGTGATCGAAGATGAAGCTGTACTTCTGCAGTTCGTCGCTCTTCTCCAGGAAGAGCCCACCCGTGGCGTTCTCCGCGTACACGACATCGGGATCACTCGGCTCGGGGAAGCTGAGGATCGTGAAGGTGCCGTCCATGCCCGCGTGCGCGCCCACCTCGAAGGGCAGGACCTGCACTGTCACGTTCGGCAGTTCAGCCACCTCCACCAGCCGCTTGAGCTGACCACGCATCACCGCGTCGCCGCCAACCGGCCTGCTCAGCACCGCCTCATCGAGCACCACCCACAGATCGACCGGATCGTCCTGCGTCAACAACGACTGACGGCCCAATCGGACACGCACCCGTTGGTCTACTTGTTCGGCGGTGAAGTCCGGCCGGGCCGCCCGGATCATCGCGCCGGCGTACTCCTCGGTCTCCAGCAGCCCCGGCACGACCTGCTGCTCGTACGCCCGGATGGAGCTGGCCGCGGCCTCCAGGCCGACGTACGCCCCGACCAGCACCGTGCTGTACGGATGCCACCAGCCCTTCTGCCGGGCCTCACGGGCGATCTGCACCAGCTCGTCGCTCTCCGCGCCGACGACTCCGTAGATACGGAGCATGTCGCGCACGTCGCGCGGCGTGGCGGTGGTGTGGCCGGTCTCGATCCGGGAGACCTTCGACGCCGAGCACTCCAACTGCTCGGCCACCGCTTCTATGGTGATGCCCGCGGCCTCGCGCTGCCGGCGGAGTTCCGCCCCCAGCCGGCGCCGCCGGATGGTGGGGCTGCGCCGTTCGGTCACGGCATCTCCTCGGCTCGCGACTGCGTCACAGTCACCCGGCTACCTCCGGTCGGTCGCGCCCCGATTCCGCACCCACCGCGGGCGCGACCGGCGGGCGGCGGGCGAGCGTTCGCGGCAGGGGTGGTGCCGGTCGTCGACCGGCCGCGACGGGCGAAACCGGCGTCCAGTGTGACGCCCCGATACCTGACGCTTCAAGTTTCCCGTTCACGTGTCCTCCTCACCTATCCGCAAAACACGACGTGCAACTTGCATGTCGCACGTCGCTGTAGCACTCTGTCCGTATGGCACGGGTTACTCACCGTCTTCGAACGATCTCCGGGCGTGGTGACACCGCGGTCCGTGGGACGGCCGGAGGGGAGCCGTCCCGCGCCGTGCGACCTGCCCCGGAATGAAGACCCCGTCGCTGCAAGCCAGCTTGGCTGCGGCGGCGGGAGCGGTAACCGGGAGCAGCCGGGTGATGGTCGGGTGGCGGTCCGCCACCGCGGGTACGGCCCGACCAGCACCGCCAAACGACCGCCGGTCCACGAGGCAGACCCCCGTCACCGGACCGCACCGACCTCGTTCAGCCTCGCCGGTCCCGACGACCGGCCGACCCTCCCCAGGAGCCCATGTGCTTCCCCGCTCCGGTGACGTACTGCACGTGACGCGCGCGGCGAGTGTCCAGTTCTTCCGACCGATCATGTTCCGGGTGATCCGGATTCTCGACTGGCCGACCTACGACGGTTGGCTCTGGCTCGACGGCTACGAGTTGAACGCGGCGGGGGACGCGGTCAACCGGCGGTCGATCTTCGTACTCGAAGAGGGGTTGCAGCAGGTCCACGCTGCGCCGGTTCCCCGGCAGCACACCGTCCGGACGGCCCGCCGCCCGGTGGTCCGGACTCCGGTCCGGGTGGGCTGACCTCACGATTCCCGGTCGGGAGGGCGTGCCGACGCCATAGAATCGGTACGCCCACCCCGGCATGTTCCACCCGCGCGCCACGGACCCTGAACCTGGGATGGTCATGGTCAATCTGCCCGCCGCGCGGCGGCACCACCGGTCCCGTGTCGGCTATGCCCTCGGGCTGTTCGCCTTCCTCGTCGTGGCCACCGCGCTCGCGCTCGTGGTGCGGCACCCCGCCTTCTCCGCCACCCAGCAGCTCGCCGAGCCGGTACCGGCCCCGGAGATCACCGTGGCCGGTGAGGACGGCCGAGCCGCATCCGGCGAGGACGCCCGGGCGGCGGCCGGCGAGGACGACGGCTGGTCTCCCACCGATCCGTCGCAGGACGAGGACGATCCGGAGGCCGACGCGCCGCCCGCGGGCACCGGAGGCGGCGAGGGCACGCTCGCCGAGCGGCCCACCGACCCCACCGACGACCTCAGCCGGTCACTGTTCTACTCCGGCCTGCTCGGGCTCGCCATCTCCCTCGCCGGCCTCGGGCTGGTCGGCGCCCGCCGGCGTCAGTGGTGAACGTTCCGACGCCGGTCGTGGACGTCAGGGCGTGGTGGTGGTCGCCGGGGCGGAACCCGGCGAGCTCGGGCCGGCGGTCGGCGGCGCGGGTACGGCCACCACGATGGTGACCCGGTCGTCCTCACCCACCGGGTAGCCGGCCTCCGGATCGGTCGAGATCACCGTGCCGGCCGGCCGGTCCGACGCCCGCCGCTGCACCCGGTAGTCCACGTCCAGCCGGTCGAGCGCCGCCCGGGCGGCGGCCTCCGGCAGCCCCACAAGCGGCGGCATCGGCACCTCGACCGCCTCGGTCGTGGGTGGCGTGCTCGGCGGGGAACTGCTCGGCGCGGCGCTCGTCGGGGCGGCACTGGTCTGCGCCGAGGTGCTCGGCACCGCCGACGGCACCGTGCCCGGATCCGAATCCCGGTCGGCGGCACGCAGCGCCAGCCACACCCCCGCCCCGATCAACCCCAGCAGGAGCAGCGCCAGGATGCCCAGCAGGATCGGCATCCACCAGCGGCGTCCGGCCTGCTCGTCGCCGTACCACTCGCCCCCGGGCTCGGGATAGCCGGCCGGTCGCGGCGGCGGCACCCCGGCCCGGCCGGACCAGGCGCCCACCGGCTCCTGCGGTGCGGTGGCGTCCAACGGACGCCGCGACGGCCCGCCGGGCAGCGGACGGGTTGCGTCACCGCCCGCGTCCGGCGGCATCGCTTGGGTCTCGTCGCTCCCGGCGGCATTGCGCGGCATGGCGCGGGTCGCGTCGACGTCCTCTCCGCCCGAGTCGCGCGGCATCGCGCGGGTGGCGTCGGCGTCCTCCCCGGCCGGATGCCGGGGCATGGCGCGGGTCTCGTCCGCGTCACCGGCGGGAGGATCCTGACGGTCGTCGCTCATGGCACGTCCTTTCCCCACCGGGACGGGGCGCACGGCCCTCGATCGTCCACCGTAACGGGCCACCGCCAGGTCGGCCGGGATCAGCGCGCCCGCGCCGGTCAGCCAGTCGGCGACGGGGTGGCGGACGGCGACTCGGACCGGGTGTCGCCGCAGGTCAGCACCACCTGGTCGTTCCACCGCGCCGGGCTGCCCGCGACCGGCTCCTGTGCCGTGACCGGGCCCTGGCGACCAGTGGCGTACCGGGGATAGAGCCCGGCGTCCACCAGATCGTCCGCGGCGTCGGAGCAGGACAGCGCACCCACGTCGGGCACGCTGACCGCCGGAGCCGGTCCGGTCACGAACAGGGAGACGGTGACGCCGCGCTTCACCGGCGTACCCGGCGCCGGGGAGGCGCGCTCCACCGAGCGTCCGGCGCCGGTGCCGAAGACCAGTCGCCAGCCGAGCCGGCGGTCACGCAACTCCCGGCGGGCCTGCTCGAAGTCGACGCCGACCACCTCGGGCACGGTGAGCCCGGCGGGCGTGCTCGTCCGCGTACCGGTCGGGGCCGTGGTCGCGGGAGGCGTGGTGGCGGGCGCGGACGTCGAGGCGGTGACAACCGGCGTGGCCTCGCCGGAGGCGGCCGGGCGGTCCGGGTCGCCGGCCAGGATCCAGCCGGCGCTGCCCCCGATCACCGCCAGCAGAACCACTGCCAGGCCACCCCCGAGGAACAGCCGGGCCCGTCCCGGGCCGGTGCCGTCGCCGTCCGGTCGCCGCTCGTCCGTCATGTCCCCCGCCCCCGCTCATCGACGACCGTATCCACCGCTGCCAAACGGTCACGGCGTGTCGCCACGACTCGCCGCGCCGACCTCGGGACGTTACGCTCCCCGGCATGGTCAGTCGGGGCTGGGGAGGATCGACCGCCGCCGCGCTCGGCGTCGCTGCCGGCGCGGGCGCCGCGCAGCTCGGTTTCGGGTACGGGTTGGGCATCATCAACTGGGCGCCGACCGGCGCGGTACGGATCGAGGCGGCCTGGGTGGCGAGCCTCGCGTGGGCGACCTGGATCGCGGCGACCTCGGTCATCGCCGGCGCGGTCTGCGCCCAGCGCCTGCGGGGCCGGGACGACGAGTCGCAGGGCCGGCCGCCCCGGTTCGCGCTGGTGCTCGCCGCAGCTGTCGGCGCGCTCGTCACCGTACTGCTGGTGGCGGTGCCGGCGCGCGCGGCCCAGGTGCCGGACGTGTCCGCGCCGCAGACCGTCGCCGCCGCGTACGCGGGAGCCGGACTGCTTCTCGGGATGCTGCTCGCCACCTGGGCGCTGCACACCCGCGCCGCCGCCACCAACCTCATCGCCACCTCGGGCTGGCTCTGGCTGCTCGCCGTCGTGTCGGTGGTCGACGGGGTGATCGCCGGCCGTGGCCTGACCACCGCCCAACTCGGCATCTGGCAGATCAGCGCGGACCGAGGCGCGTTCTGGATCCGCGACTACTTCTACTGGCCCGGCGCGCTGCTGTCGGTGCTCTCCGCGCTCGTGATCGGCGTGCTGGCGGCCCGGCGCGCGGCCCGCGCCGCCGAGGTACGGGTCGGCGCGGCCGCCTCCGGAGCGGCCGGACCGCTGCTCGTGGCACTGGCGTACCTGCTCGCCGTACCGCGGCTCGCCGGGATCGCCGCCGAGCAGTTGTCGGCCCACCTGATCGCCCCGTACGCGGTGATCGCCGGTGTCGGCGGCTCGATGCTGACGGCCGCGCTCGCCCAGCGCGCCGAGCGTCGCGCCGCCGAGCGGGTCACCGTTCCGCGCCAGCGCACCGGCGAGCCGGACCCGGTCGTCGGCGAGGCCGACCCGGCGACCGGCGACCTGGCGACCGGCGACCCGGCCTCGAAGGACGGGCCGTCGGAGCCGGCCGGATCCGCGTCGGACCCGTCCGGCACGTCGTCGGCGGGCAGCTCCGGTGAACGCCCGTCGGGCGTGTCGCGCCGGCGCTCGACCGGATTGTTCGGGGCGCGGAAGGCCCGCCCGTCAGCGGCAGATCCGTCAAGCCCGTCAGCGGTCGGCACATCGGGTCCGTCGGCGGCAGATCCGTCGAGCCCGTCAGCGGTCGGCCGGTCAGCGTCGGACCGGTCGGCGTCGGACCGGTCAGCGTCGGACCGGTCAGCGTCGGACCGGTCAGCGTCGGACCGGTCAGCGTCGGACCGGTCAGCGTCGGACCGGTCAGCGTCGGACCGGTCAGCGTCGGACCGGTCAGCTTCGGACCGGTCGGCGGACTGGGCGGCCGGGACGGACAAGGCACCGGACACCTCGGCCGGCACGCGTGAGGCGACGGCCGCAGCCGAGCCTGGCGTAGCCGTCGGCCGGACCGGAACGGAGAAGGGCCGTGCCACCCGGTCGGCTACCGGCCCTCGGGGTCGGGCTGTCCCGCCGCAGCGCCAGCCCGAAGCCCTGGACCACCCGCAGACCAGCCAGGACGGTCCCTCGTCACGTTCAGACAAGCCCTCGTAGTACCCCGAGGCTCCTCAGCGGTCGCCCGAATCCCGCCCACTCCCATCGATCTTGGAGTTGTGGTGCCTCCCAAACCGCCCAACAAGGGCATCCGAGGCGCCACAACTCCAAGATCGGCGAGGCGGGGGCGGG
>NZ_JAGPXP010000058.1:0-16582 GCF_018070485.1 Micromonospora sp. C41
GGCCCTCTCCGAGTCCCCCGCCCTCAGCAAGATCTACGCCGACATCGACACCACCGGCATCGGCCGGGCGGTCCAGGCCCTCTCCGAGTCCCCCGCCCTCAGCAAGATCTACGCCGACATCGACACCACCGGCATCGGCCGGGCGGTCCAGGCCCTCTCCGAGTCCCCCGCCCTCAGCAAGATCTACGCCGACATCGACACCACCGGCATCGGCCGGGCGGTCCAGGCCCTCTCCGAGTCCCCCGCCCTCAGCAAGATCTACGCCGACATCGACACCACCGGCATCGGCCGGGCGGTCCAGGCCCTCTCCGAGTCCCCCGCCCTCAGCAAGATCTACGCCGACATCGACACCACCGGCATCGGCCGGGCGGTCCAGGCCCTCTCCGAGTCCCCCGCCCTCAGCAAGATCTACGCCGACATCGACACCACCGGCATCGGCCGGGCGGTCCAGGCCCTCTCCGAGTCCCCCGCCCTCAGCAAGATCTACGCCGACACCGAGACGAACCTTGCTCAGCTCGCTGCTCGCACATCCCAGCCAATGACGGCCCAGGTAGTTAGCAGCATGAGTGCGGTCCTGATGCAAACGGACTGGACCGAGGTGGCGCTACTAGGACGGCCAGGGGATGGGGACGCCAGTAATGCCTCTCGCGAACCCACACTGGCGGGCGCCGGGCAGCTATGGACGCCCCCGGAGAGCGGTTTGGTCGACGCCGGCCCAGGTCTCGGCAAGGTGTGGGCCGAGTACGCTGCTGATGTCCGCCTCTGGCTTGTTCAACCTCGGGTCAAGGCAGTCGGCATCCCCGCTGCGATCTACTTGTTCGGAGCCTGGTACCTCAGCTTCAAGATGCAACACCCCGAGGTTGCCGAAGAGTTGAAGGACCTGCTCTTTGGCATCTTCTTCCTGCTCATAAGCGGATGGTGGTCAAGCCGCGGTGGGCGAGGTTGAGGTTCATCCCTTGACGTAGTTGCCGCTCGATCAGGACGCCGGCTAAGCCCGATGCTCCCTCCCCCGATGCTCGCGCCACTGACCGCCGTCGCGCAGCAGTCGTTGAACCATCGAACGGGCCTCGTCCTCGGTGGCGAACTCCCACCGCAGTACCTTGCCTGTTTCCGCGTCGCCAGACCGGGCTACGACATGCCACCGCACCTCACGGGCCAGCCAGACGTCACGGCGCGTCAATCGCCCCCATGAGCCGTTCCACCACCGCGACACCTGCTCACGCACATCCGACATCGCACAAGCGCACGAAGGGCCGGGGCGGCCGAGTCATGATCCATCCGGGTAGCCCTCGCCCCATGATCGTGGCGCTCCGTGTTGTGCGATCCTGGCGCGTCCGAGCGTCTATCGCCGCCGGGGACGTTGGGGAGCGATTGACGGCGTGGGACCAGACGGAGCCGCTTCGGTGTCCTGATGCGCGTCTACGCCAAGTGTGTCTACGGGCAGGAGGAAGCGGCGCGTTCCCGCATCGCGAATGCACTACGAGAAAGCGAGAATTACTCGGAAATAGAAGCCTGCGATTCACGTGACGCAGATCATTTATCATTAGGGAATTAGCGGGCCCCCCGAACGACTTTCACACGGAAACGGCTCAAGGAGGAAGCAATTGCCTAACTGGGACGACGTTCGCGAAGACGAGGAGCGGCGCAATGCCTTCCTGGGCGCGCTATGGGACCGGGAGCGGGCGGGCCAGTCACCGAACCTCAACCAGATTGCCGAGGACATCGGGCTTGAGCCGAACGGTCGAAGCGTCGCCCAACTCAGCAACGATCTTCGCGACGCTGGCTACATCTCCGGGACCGGCAGCTGGGGTGGTGGCATTCCTCGCCCTCGCCTGACGGAGAGGGGGAAGCAGGTGGTGATTCGCAGCATCACCCCCGCCAACCCGGCCGAGCCCTCCCGTGGCAGCACCAACGCCACGATCAGCGGCGTCCACATCGGCGACGGCAACACCGTCAGCTTCATGCAGAATTCGCCCGGCAGCACGCAGAACACGGCGGTAACGCCCCTCGTGCAACGGCGAGTGTTGGCCTGGGTCGACGCCCTGGAGCAGGGTGCACACCGCTACAGCTACAGCTCTGAGCAGGATCTAGCTGACGTGCGGGAGCTTTCTGCGGAGTTGCGCACCGAGGTAAACGGCGAGGCCCGCCGGGGTCGGGTGCGAGAGCTGGTCCAGAACATCGTGACCCTCATGAGTGCCGCTACCACAATGTTGGCCTCGCCGGGCCTTGTAGAGGCCGGCAACCAGCTGCTGCAACTTCTCAGCTAGCGATCGGCGACACGTATGCGACACGGCCAGTGAGTCCGAGTGGCCATGGCTGAGATTCAGTGAGACCAACGAGAACGGCCCCTGATCAGCATCTCTGCTGGTCAGGGGCCGTTCTCGCACCTGGTGGCGGGTAGAGGATTCGAACCTCTGTAGCTTTCGCGACGGATTTACAGTCCGCTCCCATTGGCCGCTCGGGCAACCCGCCAGGGCACACCACCGCGTCGCAACGCGGCGGCGGAAGCAAGGATAGCGGTTGCCCCCGGTACCGCCGCAACCGGGTACCGTCAGGAGGTCCCACGCTGGTCAGCGCGGGACGGACCAGGACAGACCGCCGGACAGCAGGAGCATGAGCATGGCAGCGAACCCCTCGTTCGACATCGTGAGCAAGGTCGACCGGCAGGAGGTCGACAACGCTCTCCGCCAGTCGGAGAAGGAGCTCTCGACGCGGTTCGACTTCCGGGGCACGGGTGCCGAGATCTCCTGGTCGGGCGAGGAGGCGATCAGCATCCAGGCGGAGACCGAGGAGCGCGTACGGGCCGCGCTGGAGGTCTTCAAGGAGAAGCTGATCAAGCGGAACATCTCGCTGAAGTCGCTCGACGCGGGTGAGCCCCGGCAGTCGGGCAAGATCTTCAAGATCGATGCCAAGGTGGTGCAGGGCATCGACTCGGACAAGGCCAAGGCGATCAGCAAGAAGATCCGCGACGAGGGCCCGAAGGGCGTGCAGGCGCAGATCCAGGGCGACCAGCTCCGCGTCACCGGCAAGAAGAAGGACGACCTCCAGGCCGTCATCACGCTGCTCAAGGGCGAGGACTTCGGTCTGGCTCTTCAGTTCACCAACTACCGGTAAGAGACTCTGGCCGGCCTGGTCATTGGGCCGGCCGGGCCTTGCCACCCGCGCGGATGTCGGTCGGCCTCTCCTCGACCCGGCGCGCGCTCCGACCCCTCGCGGGCAAGGACCGCTGATGGGACAGGACCCCTTCGGCCGGACGCATGATCGGAACGTGTTGCAGACTCCTCGAACACCCACGGCGGCCTACCGCAACCACCATGGACCGTGAGCCGTCGGCGGGCCTCCGTCATGCCGAAGGCGGGTGCGACCGGCCGGCCGGTCGCACCCGCGAAGGGATATCTCCTAGTCCGTCGCCTCGACAGCAGGCGTGGCGGACGTCGCGGGGCCGAGGACCAGGTGCGGATCGAGCACCACGCCGATTGCCTGGTCCGGTGTCAGTGGCAGAGATCCGTTCCTCGCGGTGAGGCGGAGGGACGCTGCGGACCCGTCGGGCCGGAGCAGGTCCACGCTGAGCGTCTCGTACCGCACGACCTCGGCGCCGCGCTCCGCCGGAAGCCGGTGCTCCCGGAGCGAGGTTCGTACTTTGATCTTCTCGCCTGCGGGGCCCACCTGCTGCACACAGGTGCCGCTCGCCGTGCGGGAGGGGCAGGCAGTGGTGATCATCGACGCGAGGGAGGCACCGGCGTTTCGCGTGAGCTGGACCGACAGGTGAGCGTTGCCGTTCCCGGCGCCGAGGGTGCCCTGACCCCAGTAGCCGGTGAGAGTCGTCTCTCCCTCCGTCCCGCCTTGCTTGTTCCAGTTGCTGAGCAGGTCGTGCCGGGTCGGCCCGCTCAGCTCGGGCGCCTGTCGAAGCAGCGCCGGGATGACGGCCGCGTCGATCCGGGCCCAGTCTGCGGATGTGCCGGCGGCGGTGGTTACGGTCGGGGTGGGCGACGGCCCAGCCGGTGGCACCGGGTCGGTTTGGCGGGGTGCGCGAACGAGCGCGGTGGCCCCGATGGCCACCACGAGGACCGCCACAGCGGCCAACGCCATCCCGCTTCTGCGGTGCCGACGACGCGAGTCGACGGCGGCCCGGAGATCGTCGAGCGGTGGCTGACGGACGGCGTCGGTGATGGTGTCCACGTCGAACCCGCTGAACTCACGATCGGACATCGGCCCTCCTACGACTGGCTACGGCATCGACGGTGTCGGCTGGGGAGAGCAGCAGGGCGAGCGCCTGACGCCCCCGGGACAGCCGGGACTTGACTGTGCCGACGGAGACGCCCAGGGTTCGCGCCACCTCCTCGACCGGCAGGTCCACGAGGTAGTGCAGGGCCAGCGCGTGCCTCTGCCCGTCCGGCAGGCGCCGCAGCGCGGCCAGCAGCGCCAGATGCTCCGGCGCGCTGTCGGCGACCACCGGCGGCGACCACGTCCGTCGCAGCAGCCCGTCGAGCACCCGCCGACGCCGATGCCGGCTGCGGGCGACATTGACCGCCACCCGGCGCAGCCACGCCTCCGGGTTGTCGAGGCCGGCGAACCGGCGGGGCGCGGCGAGCGCCCGGGTGAACGCCTCCTGTACCGCCTCCTGCGCCTCGCTCAGGTCACCGGTCACCGCGTAGAGCTGAACGACCAGCCGCCGGAAACACCCGGCATAGACATCCGCGATCACGTCGTCGTCGGACACCCTCACCTCCCTGCTCAGCTTGTTCCACTCACGGCGGGGCGGAAAGGTTCCGTCGTTTCCGGCCGGCTTCTGCCCACAGGCAACTTCGTTGTTCCGGAGGGCGGGCGTGGGGTCGGGTGGTAGCCATGACCTCCGCGCTGCTCCTCCCCTACCGTCCGGTGCTCGGCCATCCCGTGCTGCGCCGGCTGCTGCCGGGCCTCGCCACGTCCGCGCTCGGTGACGGGCTGGCCCTGGTCGCGGTGACGTGGCTGGCGCTGCAACTCGCCCCGGAGGGGCAGCGCGGCACCTGGACCGCGTTGGCGGTGGCGGCGTACACGCTGCCGGGCGCGGCCGGTGCGGTGCTGCTCGGTCGCTGGCTGGGTGGGCGGAGCGGGGCTCAGCTCGCGGGCTGGGACGCCACGGTACGGGCGGCCGCGCTGGGCGCGATCCCGGCCGCACACCTCGTCGGGGTGCTGGACGCCGGTCTCTACGTCGCCCTGCTGGCGGTGTCCTCGCTGCTGCACCCGTGGGGGTCGGCCGGTCGGTTCACGCTCGTGGCGGAGCTGCTGCCGCAGCGGCACCACCTGGCCGCGAACGCGCTGCTCGGGACCCTCGGCCAGGCGGCGACGATCGTGGGGCCGCCGCTGGCCGGTCTGCTCATCGCCGGGGTGGGCCCGGTGTGGGTGATCGCGATCGACGCGGTCAGCTTCGCCGTGCTGGCCGTCAGCTACCGCCTCGTCATCCCGACCACCCGCCACGTGGGCACAGACCGCCACGAACGCACCGCCGGCACAGACCGCCACGCAAGCAACGCGAGCACAGGCAACCATGCAAGCAACGCCGGCACAGACCGCCACGCGAGCAACGCGGGCACGGGCAACCGCGCAGAACGGCCGGCCTCCGGATTCCGGATCATCGCGCGGGACCGGTCGCTGCTCGGTCTGCTGTCGCTGTCCTTCGCGTTCTTCTTCCTCTTCGGCCCGTTCTACGTGGCCATGCCGGTGCACGTCACCGACGACCTGCACGCCTCCGCCGGGACGCTCGCGGCCTACTACACCGCGTTCGGCGTCGGCTCGCTGCTCGGCGGGCTGCTCACCGGGCACCTGCGCGGCTGGCCGCCGCGGACCACGCTCGCCGGCATCGTGGCGTTGTTCGGCACCGCGCTGCTGCCGCTCGGCCTGGGCGCACCGGTGGTGCTGTCACTGTCCGCGTTCGCGCTCGCCGGGCTGGTCTGGGCCCCCTACCAGCCGACCGTGACGGTGTTGTTCCAGCGCCGGGCCGGGGCCGCCGACCTGCCTCGCGTACTGGCGGCGAACGGGGCTCTCCTGGTGCTGTCGGTGCCGCTGGGCACCATGCTCGGCGGTCCGGCGACCGCGTTGCTCGGGGCGCGGCCCACCCTGCTGACGTGCGCGGTGGCGATCCTCGTGCTGGGCCTGCTCGCGGCCGGGCACTCCGGCCGGGGAGGCGCCGGGAGGGGACCGGGCCGCCGGCCGGCCCACCCGGACGCCACCGGTCAGGCGGCCAGTGACTGCTCGGCGCGTACCGCTGTGGCCTCGGCCCGGGAGATCGGGCCGGCGGGCAGCGCGGCGACCGCGGCCCCGACGGCGACCGCCACCCCGGCGAAGACGAACGCCCAGGACACGCCGCCGGCGTGGTCGATGATCAGGCCGGCGATCGAGCCGCCGGCGGCGCTCGCCGCGACCGACATGGTCACCACCCAGGTGTACGCCTCGTTCAGCATGCCGGCCGGGGCGATCCGCCCGACCAGCGTGTTCTCCAGGGTGAGCGCGGGGGCGATGGCCGCGCCGCCGAGCACCAGCGCGACGCCGAGCGCGGCCGGGCCGGGCATCACCGCGAAGACGACGAAGCTGGCCGCGACGGTGCCGAGCAGCCAGGCGAACTGGCGGGTCATGTTGGCGGCGGGCTTGCGTACGCCGAACCAGAAACCACCGATGGCGCTGCCGATGCCCCAGACCGCGAGCAGCACGCCGGCCAGGCTTTCCGGGTCGTCGGCGCCGGAGTTCCCGGCGAAGGCCGGGACGATGACGCCGGAGGCGCCGAAGGCGATGCCGAGGCTGGCCACGCAGAGCAGCAGCGCGGGGAAGCCGCCGATCCGCAGCGGGCCGAGGCCCCGGGCGTGATGCTCGCGCGGGTGCGGGCGCCAGCCGCGCATGACCCGGCCGAACGCGACGGCGCCGGTGCCGACCAGGGTGACCACGGCGGCGCCGACGAGCGCGGCGGAGGCGTCGGCGAACAGCACGAACCCGGCCACCAGCAGCGGGCCGATCACGAAGACGACCTCGAAGAGGGTGGTCTCGGCGGCGAGCGCGGTGTTGCGCAGGTGCGCCCGGCCGGTGGCGGGGGCGGTGAGGTCGTTCCAGGCGCCCCGGATCGCGGCGGTGAGCGGCGGGTACGTGGCGCCGGCCAGGCCCGCCGCCAGGTAGATCAGCGGGAGGTTGCCGGTGCCGGAGCGGGTGGCGACGAGCAGCCCGATCAGGGCGAGCGGGTGGGCCAGCGCGGTGGCCAGCAGGACGGGGGTGGGGCCGACCCGGTCGGCGATGCGTCCGGCGACCGGGCTGAGCGCGGCGCCGGAGAGCGCGTAGATGCCGCCGGCGACGGCGGCCAGGGAGTAGCGGCCGGTGACCTGCTCGACGACGAGCAGCAGCGCCAGCGGGGTCATGCCGATCCCGAGCCGCCCGATGATGCCGAGGATCAGCAGCATCGGCGCGCCGGGGATCCGCCAGACGCCCTGGTACTGGCGCAGTGCGGCCACGGTCGACCTCCGAGGGAGTAATGGGTGGGAGACGTTTCGACCCTAACGGCGCGGCCTGATCGGGGGAAACGCATTGTGCCCGGACACACCACCGCGCCCGCGTCCTGGGGACGCGGGCGCGGTGCGGGCGTACGGCGGGTCAGCGCTGGAACTGCACCGGCCCGGAGTTGCGGGCCATCTGCTCCAGGCGGGCCACCCGCTGCTCCATCGGCGGGTGGGTGGCGAACATCGCGGCGATGCCGCCGCCCCGCTTGAACGGGTTGTCGATCATCAGGTGCGCGGTGCTGGCGAGCTGGCCCTGCGGCGCGAGCGGGCGCGCCTGCGTACCCATGTGGATCTTCCGGAGGGCACTGGCCAGGGCCAGCGGGTCGCGGCTCAGCTCAGCGCCGGACTGGTCGGCCTGGAACTCCCGGCTCCGGCTGATCGCGAGCTGGATCACCGTGGCGGCGATCGGGCCGAGGATCAGCGTGAGCAGCAGCACGGCCGGGTTCGGGCCGTCCTCGTCGTCGGACGAGCCCAGCGGGATGAACCAGGCGAGGTTCGCCAGCATGGTGATGATGCCGGCCAGGCCGGCCGCCACGCTGGAGATCAGGATGTCCCGGTTGTAGACGTGCGACAGCTCGTGGCCGATCACGCCACGCAGCTCCCGGTAGTCCAGGATCTCCACGATCCCCTGGGTCACGCAGACCGCCGCGTTCTCCGGGTTACGGCCGGTGGCGAACGCGTTGGGCTGCGAGGTCGGGCTCACGTACAGCCGGGGCATCGGCTTGCCGGCGAGCGTCGACAGCTCCCGCACCATCTGGTACAGCTCCGGGAACTGTGCCTCGCTGACCGGTTGCGCCTTCATCGAGCGCAGTGCGAGCTTGTCGGAGAAGAAGTAGGTGACGCCGTTCATCAGCAACGAGACGACGACGGCGATGACGAGACCGCCGCTACCGCCGAACCAGTAGCCGATCGCGAGGATCAGCGAGGTCAACAGGCCGAGCAGCGCTGCGGTCTTGAGACGGTTGTGATGCACGATCTCTCCTTCGGTGCGCGGGCCCCTGCGGGAGGCCCGCTGACCGGTTCAACACACCGGTACCCGTCAACCATCCGGCTCATGGCTGAAAGTTGGCTGGATGTTGCTGTGCACACGCTGAAGCGGTCGCCCACCAGGGCACGAACCGGTCAGCGCGTCGCCACGTCCAGCACCAGCTGCGGTGCGAAACCGATCACCACCGCCGCCACGGTGGCCACGCCGAGCGCCAGCGCCACGGTCCGCGCCGGCCGGACCGCCGCCGCGCCCGTGGGCGTCGCGTAAAGCGAGGCGGTGACCCGCAGGTAGTAGGCCAGGCCGATCACCGCGTTCAACGCCACCACCAGCGCCAGCCAGCCCGCGTGCCCGGCCAGCAGCGCGCGTACCACTGTCACCTTGGCGAACAGCCCGGCCAGGCCCGGCGGCAGGCCGGCTAGCCCGATCAGCGCCAGCGCGAACGCGCCGCCCACCCACGGGTGCCGCCGCGCCGCGCCGCGCAGGTCGGCCAGCGTGCCGCCGTCGCCGTCCGCCGGGCGCAACGCCACCACCGCCGCGAACGCGGCAAGCTCCAGCAGCACGAAGAAGATCGCGTACGCGATGGCTGCCGCGTACGCGGCCGTGCGCGCGTCGCCGGTGCGGCCCGCGGCCAGCGCCAGCGCGCCCAGCGGGGCGAGAATGTACCCCGCCTGGGCCACCGACGACCAGGCGAGCAACCGCACGGTACGCCGCTGGCGCAGCGCCACCAGATTGCCGACTGTCATGGTCAGCACCGCCAGCGCCGCCAGCACCGGGCCGGTCTGGTCACCGGGCAGCGCGCGCTGCACCACCGCCAGCAGCGCCACCACGCCACCCAGCTTCGAGGCGGTCGACAGGTACGCGGCCACCGGCAGCGGCGCGCCGTCGTACGTGGCGGGGGCCCAGGCGTGGAACGGCACGGCGGCGACCTTGAACGCCAGCCCGGCCACCACGAGCGCCGCCGCGACGCCGGTCAGCGGCAGGTCGGTCAGGTCGGCGCGGTCGGCCAGCGTGGCGCCGAGCCGGTCCAGGTGCAGCGTGCCGGCGACCGCGTAGAGCAGCGCCGCGCCGAGCAGCGTCACAGTGGTGGCGACCACGCTGACCACGAAGAACGTCACCGCCGCCTCGGCGCCCGCGAGGCTGCCCCGGCGCAGGCCGACCAGCACGTACAGCGGGAGCGTCAGCGTCTCCAGCGCCACGATCAGCGTGATCAGGTCACCGGCGGCGCCGAGCACCACGCCGCCGGTCATCGCGCAGGCGAGCAGGAAGCAGTATTCCCCTACCGGGGTGCGCCCGGCGCGCAGCAGCGGGCCGGACAGCGCCAGCACGCCGAGCGTGAGCAGCGCGATCACGGCCCCGACCAGCGCCGCCCGGCCGTTCCACACCCACGAGCAGTCGTCGCCGACGCAGAACGTGCGCCGGGTCCCGGCCGTGCCGACGAGCGTCGCGCCGACAGCCGTGCCGGTCGCGCCGAGCGCCGCCGCGGCGACCGTGACGGCGGGCCGCGCCACCAGCAGGTCGACCAGCAGCACCAGCACTGCGGTGCCGGCGGCCAGGTATGCGGGCAGCATCGCCACGTTGTCGACGCTCTGCACCAGGCTCATCGGACGACCCCCAGCAGCGCCTCCACCGGACCGGAGGCGTAGGACAGGACCAGCGCCGGGGCCAGGCCGACCGCGAGCGCGAGCAGCACCAGCGGCGCCCAGGCGGTCAGTTCCGCACCGGCCAGGCCGGGCGCGAGCCCGGCCACCGCCGGGCTGGGCCGCCCGTGCGAAACCCGGCGCAGCAGCCGCAGGAAGTACGCGGCGGTGAGCGCCCCGCCCAGCGCGGCCAGCACGGCGAGGGTCAGCCAGAGCGGGCCGCCCCGCTGCACGGCGGCGACCACGGCGAACGCTTCGCCCCAGAACCCGGCCAGGCCGGGCAGCCCCAGCGAGGCGACGGCCGCGAAGCCGAGCAGCCCGGCCAGCCGGGGCGCGGTCTCCCGCAGCCCGGACAGCTCGGCCAGCGACCCGGTGTGGGCGCGGTCCTTGACCGCGCCGGCCAGGAAGAACAGCAGGGCGGTGATGACGCCGTGGGCGATGTTGCCGATCAGCGCGGCCTGGAGCCCGGTGGCGGTGAGCGTGGCGATCCCGAGCAGCACGAAGCCCATGTGGCCGACGCTGGAGTACGCGATCAGCCGCTTCAGGTCGTCCTGGGCCAGGCAGACCAGGCCACCGATCAGAATGGCGGCGACGGCGAGCACGCCGAGCACCGGCGCGGCCCAGCGGGCGCCCTCCGGGGCCACCCCCACGGCGACCCGGATCATGCCGTACGTGCCCATCTTGAGCAGCACCCCGGCGAGGATCACGCTGCCGACCGTCGGCGCCTGGGTGTGCGCGTCGGGCAGCCACGAGTGCAGCGGCCAGAGCGGGCTCTTCACCGCGAACGCGAGCGCCAGCAGCGTGAACGCGGCGAGCTGGGTGCCCCGGGACAGCCCGGCGCCGCCGGTGAGCGCGACCAGGTCGGCGGTGCCCGCGGCGGCCACCACCACGTAGACGCCGACCAGCAGCAGCACCGAGCCGAACAGCGTGTAGAGCGCGAACTTGCGGGCCGCCCGGCGACGGTCCGCGCCGCCCCAGCCGGCGATAACCGCGTACATCGGCAGCAGGACGACCTCGAAGAACAGGAAGAACAACACCAGGTCGAGCGCGAGGAACGTGCCGAGGATGCCGACCTCGACCACCAGCAGCAACGCCACCAGCGCCCGTCCGCTGCCGCCGCCGGTCGGCACCCGCCACAGCGTGTACGCGCAGCACAGCAGCGTCAGCAGCGCGGTCAGCACCACCAGCGGCCAGGAGATACCGTCCACGCCCAGGTGGAAGCGCAGGTCGAGCCCGGGCACCCACGGCAGGTCGACCTGGTGCCAGGGCTGCACCGCCGGGCGGGGCCCGTACCCGAACCAACCGTGGTCGCCGCCGACCAGCGGCAGCGTCGCCAGCAGCGTCAACCCGGCGGCGACGGTGCCGACCACCCGGCCGGCCCGGTCACCGGGCACGACCGCGGTGGCCAGCGCGCCGAGCGCCGGTACCGCCACCACGGCGACCAGCAGGACCTGCCCGAACGTCATGACGTGACTCCGATCAGGGCGACCGCGAGGCCGATCAGCAGCGCGCCCGCCAGCACCCCGGCCGCCGCCCGCGGCAGCGCCGCCCGGTGCAGCGCGGCCAGGCCACCGCCCACCTCGACCGCCGTCCGGCCACTGCCCTCGACCAGCCCGTCCACGCCCAGTTCGTCACCGGTACGCACGACCCGCGCGAGCGCGCCCACCGGGCGTACGACGACTGTGTGCTGGACGTCGTCGAGCCGGAACGCCCGGGCGAACACCGGCCGCAGCGGACCCAGGAAGCGGGCCGGATCGGCGGGGTCGCGGCGCCAGCCCGCCCAGGCGACGCCCGCGCCGACGAGCAGCAGCAGGAACGGCAGGACCAGGTTCGGCGCTAGGTGCACCAGCGCGACCGCCTCGCCGGTGTCTTCGCCCGGCACGCGCAGCCGGTCGGCGAACCACGGCGCGAACGCGGCCAGGCCGAGCAACGCGGCCGGGACCGTGAGCAGCAGCACCGGCCAGCGCAGCAGCGCGGGCGGGTCGTGCGGGCGCAGCAGCGGCGTGCGGGTCGCGCCGAGGAACGTGCGCAGCAGCAGCCGGGTCGCGTACCAGGCGGTCACCGCCACGCCGACCAGCCCGGCCAGCCAGACCAGCCAGCCGACCCAGGCCGCGCTCGGCCCGGCGCCGTCGAGCGCGGCCGCCTCGGCGGCGGCGAGCACGCCGTCCTTGCTCCAGAAACCCGAGAGCGGGGGTACGCCGGCGAGCGCGCCGAGGCCGACCACAGTGCACCAGAACGTCACCGGCATGGCGGTACGCAGGCCGCCCATCCGGGACATCAGCGTGGTGCCGACGGCGTGGATCACCGCACCGGCGGCGAGGAACAGCAGCGCCTTGAACGCGGCGTGGGTGAGCAGGTGGAACAGCGCGGCAGCCGGTGCGCCGACCGCCAGCGCGCCGGTCATGTAGCCGATCTGCGACACGGTCGACCAGGCGAGCACGCGCTTGATGTCGTCCTGCGCGGTGGCGGCGAACACGCCGAGCAGCATCGTGATCGCGGCCATCACGCCCAGCACGGCGAGCGCGGCCGGGGCGCGCTCGAACAGCGGGAACAGGCGGGCCACCGCGTACACGCCGGCGGCGACCATCGTCGCGGCGTGGATCAGCGCGGACACCGGCGTCGGGCCGGCCATCGCGTCCGGCAGCCAGGTGTGCAGCGGGAACTGGGCGCTCTTGCCCGCCACCCCGGCGAGCAGCAGCAGGCAGGCGGCGGTGAGCGTACCGGTGCCGTAGTCGTGCGCCAGCACGTCGGCGATCCGGAAGCTGCCCGCGCCCACGCCGAGCAGCGCGATGCCGAGCAGGAAACCGACGTCACCCACGCGGGTGACAAGGAACGCCTTCACCGCCGCGCCGGGCGCCTCGGGTAGCCGCCGGTCGTGGGCGATGAGCAGGTACGAGCAGACGCCCATCACCTCCCAGCCGACCAGCAGCATGATCAGGTCACCGGACACCACCACGGTGAGCATGGCGGCGGTGAAGAGGCTCAACTGCGCCGCGTACGGCGGGTAGCGGTGGTCGACGTCCACGTCGTCGTGCGGGCCCCGGCGCAGGTAGCCGATCGAGTAGACCTGCACGGCCAGCGCGACAGCCGCCACGGCCGTCGCGACGAGCACCGCGACGCCGTCCAGCCGCAGGCCGAGCGTGACCCGCAGTCCGCCCAGGTCGACCCAGGTGGTGGACGCCTCGACCGGCGCGTCCACGCGGACCAGCAGCGCCAGCGCGGCCAGCAGCGACACCGCCGCACCCGTCACGCCCAGCGCGACCGCCAGCCGCCGGGCCGACGCGCGGTCGTGGCTCGGGGCGGGCGGCAGCAGCAGACCGAGCAGCCCGGCGACGAGCGGGGCGCCCGGCAGCACCGCCGCGAGCCACAGCGTCGGCGTGCTCACCGGACCGCTCCTTCCGGGCGCTCGGCCGGGGTCACCGCGGGCGCCGGCTCGGCCAGCGGGACGTCGTCGACCGTGACGCTGGCGCGCAGCCGGTAGAGCTGGAGCACGATCGCCAGCCCGACACCGATCTCGGCGGCGGCGAGCACGATCACGAACAGCGCGAACACCTGCCCCGAGTGCGGCAGCACGGCCTTCACAGTGGTGTCGGCGGTGACCAGCACCAGGTTCACCGCGTTGAGCATCAACTCCACCGCCATCAGCACCAGGACGGCGTTGCGGCGGCGCAGCACGCCGTACACGCCGAGGCCGAACAGCAGCGCGGCGGTGACGTACGGGATGACCGGCCTCACGGGCGCCCGCCCTCGTCGGCGGGCCGGCGGCCGATGTCGGGGCGGGAGAGCACGATCGCGCCGACCAGCGCGGCCAGCAGCAGCACCGACAGCACCTCGAACGGCAGCACCCAGGAGCGGAACACCTGCTCGCCGAGGCGCTCGGCGGTGCCGGCGGCGGGCAGGTCCACCCGGGACCAGCGGAAGGCGTCGATCAGCAGCACGGCCAGGCCGAGGCCGCTGCCGCCGCCGACGAGCGCGGCGGCCCAGCCCGGCCGGTCCAGGTCGTCCGACGGGCCGATCGGCGCGCGGGTCAGCATCACCGCGAACAACAGCAGCACCACGACCGCGCCCACGTAGATGAGCACCTGCACCCAGGCCACCAGCTCAGCGGTCAGCACCAGGTAGTCACCCGCGAGCGCGCCCAGGCACACCACCAGCCACAACCCGGCCCGGACCAGGTGGCGGGTCGCGACCACCAGCGCGCCCGCGCCCACCGCCACCGCGCCCAGCGCGAGCAGCAGCACGTCCGCACCGGTCATGAGGCAGTGCCTCCGCCCGGATCGGTGGCGGCGTCGGGGCGTACCCGGGAAGGAGCCGGACGGGCCGACGGACCCGCCGCCTTCCGGGCGGCGGTGGTCTCCTCCTTGGAGGGGTCGCCGAGCGGGTCGTGCGCCGGCGGCGGCGGGACGGTGGCCATCCACTCGCCCAGGTGGTCCTTGTCGTGCAGCAGGTCCTTGATGTCGTACTCGGCGTACTCGAACTCGGGCGACCAGTAGAGCGCGTCGAACGGGCAGACCTCGACGCAGATGCCGCAGTACATGCAGAGCGAGAAGTCGATGTCGAACTTGTCGAGCACGTTGCGCTGGCGGGGGCGGGCGGCGCCGGGCACCGCCACCTCCTCCTTGTGCGAGTCGATGTAGATGCACCAGTCCGGGCACTCGCGCGCGCAGAGCATGCAGACCGTGCAGTTCTCCTCCAGCAGCGCGATCACGCCACGGGAGCGCGGCGGCAGCTCGGGCGCCACATCCGGGTACTGCTGGGTGGTCGAGCGGCGGGTCATCGTCTTCAACGTGACCGCCAGGCCCTTCACCAGACCGCCGCCGGGCACTCCACCGTGCTCGCTCATGCCGCCCATCCTGCCCTGTGACCCGGGCGCGCGCGACCACCACCCGGCGCTTTGGCCCGGGCGTGCGGCCGGATCACGCCTCGCCGGGTGTGAGTGGGGGCAGCATCTCCACGCCGAGCTGCTGGAGCACCTGGAACAGCTCGTTGACGCTCCACACGTCCACGATCCGCCCGTCGTCGTCGAAGCGCAGGAACGTCGCGCCCGAATAGCTGACCACCCGGCCGGTCGGCGGCACCGGACCGAACTGGCCCGCCTGGGTGCCGGCAGCCCGCCAGCGGACCGCCACCCGCGTACCGGCCGCCACCACGTCGACGATCTTGTAGCGCAGGTCGGGGAACGACGCCCGCCGGTCCCGGTGCCACGCCAGCATCGCCGCCGGGCCGGTGCCGCCCAGGCCCGGGCACTCCGCCGCCACCAGCTCGTACGCGCTCTCCTCGCGCCCGGCGTTCCACACGTCGGCGACGAAACGCCGGGCCGCCGTCTCCACATCGGTCACGGCGGGCAGCCTATGCCTCTTTGTGACGCGCTCGACCTGCCGGGAGCCGCCCGAGCGACCATGATGGGAGCGAAAAGCGAACTCGGAGGTAGAGCGTGGGCGGCAGCGACGACGAGGTCCTGGAACGAACCGGCGGCAAGTACGTGGAGCCGGGTGGCGAGTTCACCCGCGACCAGCGCTACATCGCCACCCGGATCACCGCCGACGGGCGGGACGGCTGGCCGGTGGAACCGGGGCGCTACCGGCTGGCGGTCAGCCGGGCCTGCCCCTGGGCCAACCGGCTGATCATCGTCCGGCGCCTGCTCGGGCTGGAGGACGCCATCTCGATGGCAGTGGCCGGGCCGACCCACGACAAGCGGAGCTGGACGTTCGACCTGGACCCGGACGGTAAGGACCCGGTACTCGGCATCGAGCGGCTCGCCGACGCCTACTTCGCCCGCTTCCCCGGCTACGAGCGCGGCATCACCGTCCCGGCGCTCGTCGACGTGCCCAGCGGGCAGGTCGTGACGAACGACTACGCCCAGATGAGCCTGGACCTCACGACCGAGTGGACGGCGTACCACCGTCCCGGCGCGCCGGACCTCTACCCGGAGCCGCTGCGCGCCGAGATCGACGAGGTGAACGCGGTCGTCTTCGCGGACGTCAACAACGGCGTCTACCGGTGCGGCTTCGCCGGCAGCCAGGAGGCGTACGACAAGGCGTACCACCGGCTGTTCGACCGGCTGGACTGGCTGAGCGAACGGCTGGCCGGGCAGCGGTACCTGGTCGGCGACACGATCACCGAGGCGGACGTACGGCTGTTCACCACGCTCGTCCGCTTCGACCCGGTCTACCACGGGCACTTCAAGTGCAACCGGCAGAAGCTCAGCGAGATGCCGGTGCTGTGGGCGTACGCCCGGGACCTGTTCACCACGCCCGGGTTCGGCGACACCATCGACTTCGACCACATCAAGCGGCACTACTACGAAGTCCACCGGGACATCAACCCGACCGGGATCGTGCCGCTCGGCCCCGACCTGAGCAACTGGCTCACCCCGCACGGCCGGGAGGAGCTGGGCGGTCGCCCCTTCGGCGACGGCACCCCACCCCCGCCCCCACCCC
>NZ_JAGPXP010000059.1:0-16445 GCF_018070485.1 Micromonospora sp. C41
TCCAGCAGGTTCATCACATGCCGCCGAGAAGCCATGCCCGGCAGCACATACCACCCGACCCAAGATCCCTACCACGTGACACATGTATCGGGACTTCAACGCTGACAGATGTCATGGGACTGAACAGTCTCCATGACAGCCGTTTCCTTCCAAGATCTCGCCGCGCGGCGAGGCCAGGTGGGGCGAACCGCAGTCCGCTCCCCATGACGCGGTGCCGCCACCGGGTCATCGTTGACACTCACGCCCGAGCCCACCGCGCTCCCGGCGCCGCCCCGCCCCGTTGATCAAGGAGTTTGTGTCCGCCTGCACAACCGTGGGGGACACAAACTCCTTGATCACGCGAGGCAGGCGGTTGGGCTGTCGGGCGTGGCGGGGAGGGAAAGGGCGCCGAAAGGGAGTGGAGGTCAGGCGGCCTGGGGGTGAGAAGGGCGGCGGGTGCGGCGGCCGGACAGGCGGGCCGCGCGGAAGGTGAACGTGGCGATCACCACTGCCGCGCCGCAGCGGGTGCAGATCAGCTCCGGGCAGTCGGCGCCGTGCCCGTCGCCGCAGGGCGGCGCCTCGAACAGCACGACGTCCTCGCAGGTGTCGCAGTGCAGCTCGCGGTCAGACACGGGTGGCTCCTCTCGCTCCGGGCCCGGGGCGAGGCGGTGTGGCGCCGGCCGGTGGACCGAAGACGGATAGACCGAAAACGGAAAATAACTCCCGTGTAGTTTGGCACGCGGGTACGACACCCTCGCCGTCAGGCGGCGCGTGCCACCTCCAGCCAACGCTCCAGCGCGGCCGCCGCGGCGCCCGAGTCGACGGCCTCGGCGGCCCGGTCCAGGTTGGTCCGCAGCGCCTCGTGCAGATCGCCGTCGAGCGGGCCCTGGGTGGACAGCGCCACAGCGGCGTTGACCAGCACCGCGTCCCGTACCGGGCCGGTCTCGCCGGCGAGCAGGCGGCGTACCACGTCGGCGTTGTAGGCCGCGTCTCCGCCGCGCAGGTCGGCCAGGGTGGCCCGGGGTACCCCGAGCTCCGCCGCGTCCAGCAGCGCCTCCGTGACGGTGCCCTGCTGCGCCACCCAGACCCGGGTGGGCGCGCCGGTGCTGAACTCGTCCAGGCCGTCCTCGCCGCGTACCACGATCGCGGAGTCGCCCCGGGCCGCGAACACGGCCGCCATCACCGGGGCCATCCGCTTGTCGAAGCAGCCCACCGCGCCCGCGCGGGGCCGCGCCGGGTTGGTCAGCGGGCCGAGGAAGTTGAACGCGGTGGGTACGCCGATCTCGCGCCGGACCGGGCCGGTGTGCCGCATCCCGGGGTGGAAGCGGGCGGCGAAGCAGAAGCCGATGCCGGCCTCGGTGACGCAGCGGGCCACCTGCTCGGGCTCCAGGTCCAGCGGTACGCCGAGTTCCTCCAGCACGTCCGCGGTGCCGCACGAGGAGGAGGCGGCCCGGTTGCCGTGCTTGACCACGCGGACGCCGGCCCCGGCGACCACGAGCGCCGCCATGGTGGAGATGTTCACCGTGTGCGCGAGGTCACCGCCGGTGCCGACCACGTCCAGCGCGGTGTCGCGTACCTCGTCGGGCAGGAGCACCGGCACCGCGCGGGTCAGCATGGTCTCGACCAGGCCGCCCAGCTCGGCGGGGGTCTCGCCCTTGGTGCGCAGCGCCACGGCGAACCCGGCGATCTGCGCCGGTGTCGCCGAGCCGGCCATGATCTCGCCCATCGCCCACGCCGTGTCGGCGGTGGAGAGCTCCTCGCCGCGCAGCAGCGCGTTGAGCAGAAGCGGCCAGGTCCGTTCGCCCATGACGGGCCTCCCGAGCGGCGTGAGGAAAGCGGTTGGGGCTTGCCACGGCCGCGTCGCCGTGGCGCGCGAGGGCCGGGGGATCAGGCCGCGGCGTGGGTGCGGCGCAGCAGCTCCGCGACGGTGCTGCCGGCGACCACCGGGTCCAGCGGGTGGGTCAGCGTGGCGTCGACCTCGGCGTACGCGGCCAGCCAGCGGTCGGCGGCGCGGGCCAGCACCACGCAGGTCGGCGGCGCGTCGTCCCGGTCGTCCTTGATCTGGCGGGCGATGCCGATGCCGCCGCCCGGGCTCGCCTCGCCGTCGAGCAGCAGCAGGTCGATCTCGTAGTCGTCGACCAGCCGGACGCAGGCGGCGTACTCGTCGGCCTCGACGAACTCGATCTCGATGCCGGGCGCCGGGCGGGTGCCCACGGCCAGCCGCATCCGGTCGCGGACTTTCGGGTCGTCGCTGTAGAGCAGGACGGTGCAAAGACGATCGCTCATCGTGACGTGGCTCCCACCTCGTAGCTGCCCGCTGATCGTAGCGGGCGTCACGTTCGGCCTGTCCTCCGCCCGGGCGGGGGAGGGCGTACCCCGTCAGGGGCCTCAGGCGCTCGCTTCCGCGGCGCGCTCGCGGGCCTCCTGGCGGTCCAGTTCGCGGTCGAGCCGGCGGGCCTCGCGCTCGGACTGTCTGACCCACTGGACGACCAGGACGGCGAGCATGGTGACGCTGACGAACTCGCCGCCGGCCCAGAGGACGCCTCCGGCCACCACCTGGTCGTTCCAGGGGTCGGACCAGGACAGGTTGAGCGACGGGTACCAGTCGCCGCCGAACAGCGTGGTGCTCTGCATGATGGTGAGCCCGAGCACGGTGTGGAACGGCACCGAGAGCAGCATGAGCAGCGCGCGCGCCGGGTACGGCCAGCGTCCGGGCAGCGGGTCGAGGCCGAGCAGCGGCCAGAAGAAGACGCAGCCGGTGGCGATGAAGTGCGCGTGGACGAGTTCGTGCGCCCACTCGTGGCGCAGGGTGAACTCGTAGAGGTCGGTGAAGTAGAGCGCGAACGGGTTCACCACGAAGATGGTGAACGCCACGAGCGGGAAGCTGTAGATCCGCGCGATCCGGCTGTGCACGATCGCGAGCAGGCGCTTGCGCGGGCGTACCGGCAGCGTGCGCAGCGCCAGCGTGACCGGCGCGCCGAGCGCCAGGAAGATCGGCGCGATCATCGACAGCACCATGTGCTGGACCATGTGCACCGAGAGCAGGGCGGTGTCGTACGCGCCGAGCCCGGTGAGCGTGACCAGCGCGATGCCGCCGAGGCCGGGGCCGAGGAACGACACGGTACGGATGACCGGCCAGCGGTCGCCGCGCAGCCGCAGCCGGTGCACCCCGTAGAGGTACAGGCCGGCGGCGAGCACGATGCCCAGCGTGAGCCAGCTGTCCAGCCGGGTCTCGGTGAACACCCGGGCCACGGTGAACGGCGGCGGGGCGCTCTCGCCTCCCGCCGCCAGCGTCGCCGGAACGGCCGAGGTGACGGCGAGGATCTGATCGACGTGCAGCACGCTTTTCAGGGTAGGTCAGGCGAAGCGGACCACCACGATCGGGCCACGGAAGGGCCGGGTTTGGCACCCCGCTGATCGTCGGTCCCGGTCAGGGGCAATAATGACCGCGTGACTGCGGCCCCAGCCATTGACAAGAGCCGGATCCACTCCCTGACGCGACCCAACATGGTCAGCGTCGGGACGATCGTGTGGCTCTCCAGCGAACTCATGTTCTTCGCGGCGCTGTTCGCGATGTACTTCTCCATCCGCGCGGCTGCGCCGGAGCAGTGGGAGAAGCACACCGAGGTGCTGAACATCCCGTACGCGACCACGTTCACGGTGATCCTGGTGCTCTCCTCGATCACCTGTCAGATCGGCGTGTTCGCGGCCGAGCGCGGCGACGTCCACGCCCTGCGCCGGTGGTTCACGATCACGTTCATCATGGGTCTGATCTTCGTACTCGGTCAGCTGAACGAGTACCGGACCCTGGTGCACGAGGGCGTGAAGATCAACGAAGACGGCTACGGGTCGATGTTCTACCTCACCACCGGATTCCACGGTCTGCACGTGACCGGCGGTCTGGTCGCCTTCATCATCTTCATGATCCGCACCACCATGGGTCGGTTCACCCCAGCCCAGGCGACCTCGGCGATCGTCGTGTCCTACTACTGGCACTTCGTGGACGTCGTGTGGATCGCGCTCTACGCCATGATCTACTGGCTCCAGTGATCTTGGCGCGTCACGAACCGCGCCGCTGCTCCGTCCCCTGAGACAAGGTCCAACCGGTTAAGGACACAGGTCATGACTTCTGACAACGACCGCCGACGCGGTCTGCTCGCGCGGCTGCGCGGGCGGCCCGTAGCGCGCAGCAGGGGCCGCCGCCGGCTGGGCGCCGCGGTCCGGCTGTTCGCCGCGCTGATGCTGGCCGGCGGTGCCTACACCGTCTTCGCCCCCGGCGTGCAGGCGCAGGACAACCCGCCGTTGACCGCCGCAGGCAACGAGGGTAAGGCGCTGTTCGACGTGAGCTGTGTGACCTGTCACGGTCGCAATGCCCAGGGCGTCGAGGGCCGTGGTCCGAGCCTGATCGGCGTCGGGTCCGCCTCGGTGGAGTTCCAGGTGAGCAGCGGTCGCATGCCGATGGCCCGGCAGGAGGCCCAGGCCATGCGCAAGCCGCCGCAGTTCACCGACGAGCAGGTGCGCCAGCTCGGGCAGTACATCCAGGAGCTCGGTGGCGGTCCGGAGGTGCCCAACGGCGACCTGCGTGAGGGCGCCAACCTGGCCACCGGTGGCGAGCTGTTCCGGATCAACTGCTCGCAGTGCCACGCCTTCGGCGGTGGCGGCGGTGCGCTGTCCTCCGGCAAGTACGCGCCGAGCCTCGCGCCGGCCAGCGACCGGCAGATCTACGCCGCGATGCTGAGCGGTCCGCAGAACATGCCGGTGTTCGGTGACAACCAGATCACGCCGCAGGAGAAGGCGGACATCATCGCCTACATCCAGGACACGCTGAAGAACGACGGCGACCCGGGCGGGTTCAACCTGGGCCGGTACGGCCCGTCGACCGAGGGCATCGCGATCTTCCTGGTCGGCATCGTCGCGCTGGTCTTCGCGAGCCTGTGGATTGCGGGCAAGTCGTGACCGGACGGATCAATGGTTCCAGTGCTGTGGCGCCGACCCCCGGCGTCACCCGTAGCGAGGTGACGGCATGAGCACCCACACCGAGCACCAGGCCCAGCGGGGCCCGGAGCCGCTCGACGTGAACGACCCCCGGCTCTCCCGGTTCGAGGTCGTTCAGGAGGGCGCCCGGCGGGACGACATCGAGATCGTCCACTACGAGCCGCAGGTGGTCCCGGGCAGCAAGGCCGAGCGCCGGCTGACCCGTACCGTCGCCCTGATGTTCCTGCTGACCGGCGTCTTCGCGACCGCCTTCCTGGTGGTCTACATCTGGTGGCCGTGGCAGTGGGAGCCGGGTCGCGGCGGCGACAAGCTCTACACGCCGCTGCTCGGCGTGACGCTGGGCCTGGCGCTGCTGGGCATCGGTTTCGGCATCCTGACCTGGGGCAAGAAGCTGCTGCCCAAGGAGGTGTCGATCCAGGACCGGCACGACCAGGTCGACGACCCGGAGGGTCGCAAGATCACCGGTGAGACGATGCTCTACCTCGCCGACGAGATGGGCGTACGCCGCCGGCCGCTGCTGGGCATCTCGCTGCTCGCCGGCCTGGCGCCGGTGGGCGCGGTGGCCGCCGCGCCGCTGATCGGTGGCCTGATCGAGCAGCCGCACAAGAACAACCAGATGTTCACCACCGGCTTCCAGCCGGGCGAGGGCGGCAAGAAGATCCGGCTGATCCGTGAGGACGGCCGTCCGATCCGCCCGGCCGACGTCAGCGTCGGCGGCCAGCTCACCGTGTTCCCGGGCATCGACGGCGGCGTCAGCAACAAGCACGCCGACTCGCCCACCCTGCTCATCCACCTGCGGGAGGACGACGCGCAGAAGTCGCGCGCCGCGAACGAGCGCAAGGGCCACGGCGACTACATGTGGGGCAACTACGTCGCGTACTCCAAGATCTGTACGCACGCCGGCTGCCCGGCCAGCCTCTACGAGCAGCAGACCAACCGCCTGCTCTGCCCCTGCCACCAGTCCCAGTTCCTCATCACCGACAACGCCAAGCCGATCTTCGGCCCGGCGAACCGGCCGCTGCCGCAGCTGCCGATCGAGGTGGACGAGGAGGGCTTCTTCGTGGCGAAGTCCGACTACACCGAGACCATCGGTCCCGACTTCTGGGAGCGGCCATGAAGCGCCGAAAGTTTGATGCCGCCGCGCTGCCGGCCAAGAGCGCGCGGGCGGTGGACGACCGCTTCCAGGTGGCCACGCCCCTGCGCAAGCTGCTGAACAAGGTCTTCCCCGACCACTGGTCGTTCCTGCTGGGCGAGATCGCGCTCTTCTCGTTCATCGTCCTGCTGCTGACCGGCGTCTTCCTGACGTTCTTCTTCGAGCCGACGATGACCGAGGTCATCTACAACGGCAGCTACGCGCCGCTGCGGGGCACCCCCATGTCGGCCGCGTACGCCTCCAGCCTGGACATCTCGTTCGATGTCCGGGGTGGCCTGATCATGCGGCAGATGCACCACTGGGCGGCCCTGCTGTTCATGGCCGCGATCGTGGTGCACATGCTGCGGGTGTTCTTCACCGGCGCGTTCCGCAAGCCGCGTGAGACCAACTGGATCATCGGTTCGCTGCTGTTCTGGGTCGGCTTCCTGGCCGGCTTCACCGGCTACTCGCTGCCGGACGACGGCCTGTCCGGCACCGGTCTGCGCATCGCCTCCGCGATCATCCTGTCGATCCCGGTGATCGGGTCCTGGGTCAGCTCGTCGATCTTCGGCGGGGAGTTCCCCGGCACCATCATCATCAGCCGCTTCTTCATCGCCCACGTGCTGCTCGTCCCGGGTCTGCTGGTGGCGCTGATCAGCGTGCACCTCGGCCTGGTGTTCAAGCAGAAGCACACCCAGTGGCCCGGCCCCGGCCGGACCAACTCCAACGTGGTCGGCGAGCGGATGTTCCCGCGCTACGCGCTCAAGCAGGGCGGCTTCTTCATGGTCGTCTTCGGCGTGATCGCGCTGATGGGCGGCCTGTTCCAGATCAACCCGATCTGGCTGTTCGGCCCGTACGAGGCGTGGGTGGTCTCGGCGGCCAGCCAGCCCGACTGGTACGTCATGTTCCTCGACGGCTCGACCCGGCTCATGCCGGGCTGGGAGATCCACATCCCGATCGGCAACGGGTACGTCATCCCACCGCTGTTCTGGCCGACGGTGGTCCTACCCGGAATCCTGGTGGGCCTGTCGACGATGTACCCGTTCCTGGAGGCGCGCCGTCTCAAGGACTACAAGCACCACAACCTGCTCCAGCGGCCCCGGGACGTTCCGGCCCGGACCGCCGTGGGCGCCATGGCGCTGGCCTTCTACATCGTGCTGACGCTCTCCGGCGCCAACGACGTCATCGCCGACAAGTTCCACATCAGCCTGAACGCGATGACCTGGGCCGGCCGGATCGGCCTGCTGATCCTGCCGCCGATCGCGTACTACATCACGTACCGGATCTGCCTGGGTCTGCAGCAGCACGACCGGGAGGTGCTGGCCCACGGCGTGGAGACCGGCATCATCAAGCGGCTGCCCGACGGCCGGTTCGTCGAGGTCCACCAGCCGCTCACCTCGGCCGAGGGGCACGACGGTCACCCGCCGGCACTGGACTACGTCGGCTGGGTGGTGCCGAAGAAGATGAACCGGCTCGGCGCCCTCGGCCCGGCGATCCGGGGCTTCTTCTACCCGATCGAGAAGCCGGCCGAGGCGCCGGTCTCGCCGGGGCACCCGCCGGTCGAGGACCGGCCGGAGCGGGAGGAGATCGGCAGCGGCGAGAGCCGTCGCTGACCTTCCCGGTACGACTGACAGTGGCGCCCGCCGGATCATCCGGCGGGCGCCACTGCCGGTTTACGTGCCTGTCGTCCGGTTGTGCCCGCCCGGTGCCCGACGTGCGGTGCACCGGTCCCCGCCGCCCCCCGACACGGACGGGTGGAATCGCAGGAATAACCCCGGTCAGCCGGGTATCCGTGCGGTCCGACGTCTCATGGGGGAGGAAAGATGCTGGGAATCAAACGCCTGGGCCTGATGGCCGCGCTGGTGGTCGTGGGGCTGGCGCCCGCCGCCGCGGCACAGGCCGCGGCGCAGCCGTCGACGCAGGACACGCAGTACCTGCAGGCGGTGCACCAGGTCAACCTGTTCGAGATCACCGCCGGTAACCTGGCCCAGCAGAAGGGTCAGAACCAGCAGGTCAAGGACCTGGGCAAGATGTTCGTCACGGACCACACCCAGCTGGACCAGACGGTGCAGTCGACCGCCCAGCAGCTCAACGTGCAGCTGCCGGCCGACCCGACCGCCGACCAGCAGAAGGTCCTCGACAAGCTGAACAACCTCAACGGGGCCGAGTTCGACAAGGCCTGGGTGACCGCGCAGCTCGCCGGCCACGTCCAGGCCATCCAGGCCACCCAGACCGAGATCTCGCAGGGCTCGGAGCAGTCGGTGGTGCAGATCGCGCAGGACGCGCTGCCGGTCCTGCAGGCGCACTACGACGCGCTGGTGGCCCTGGCCCAGACGCTGGGCGTCCCGGTTCCGCAGACCAGTGCCAGCGGCACGCCCAGCCCGGGCGGCACCACCTCGCCGGGTGGCACCGAGTCGCCGGCTCCGGGCGGCACCGAGACCGAGGAGCCCGCTCCGGGCACCACGGAGACCCCGGTGCCCAGCCAGAGCTGACGTACCGCACGGTCGACGGTGGCCGGTCCGCCCACGGGGCGGGCCGGCCACCGGCTCGTGTCAGTCGGCGCTCGCGAGCCCGATCGCGAACGCCTCCTCCAGGTCGTGCTGCGAGTACGCGCGGAACGCGATGTGCGACTCGGTGTTCAGCACGCCCGGCACCTTCGAGATGCTGCCGGCGATGACCTGCGCGATCTGCTCGAACTCCCGGACGCGGACCATGGCGATCAGGTCGACGTGCCCGGCCACCGAGTAGACCTCGCTGACGCCGGGCAGGTTGGCCAGGGTCTCAGCCACCTCGGGGATGGAGTCGGTGGCGCAGTCGATCAGCACGATCGCGGTGATCACGGGACGGTTCTCCGTTCGTCGGCGACGAGGCCCATGCTAGATCCCGCAGCCCTCACCGCGCCGCCGGGACGGTCAGGTCGTCCCCGGCCCGGATCACCCGGTGGAGGCTCTCCCCGGCCGCGACGGTCGCGCCCGGCCACACCACGGACCGGTCCACGTCGCCGTCCACCCGCGCACCCGCGCCCACCACCGAGCCGGTGACCCGGCCGGTCACCGTCGCCGCCGTGTCCACCAGCCCGTCCGGTCCGGCGGCGTGCAGGTTGGCGTCCAGGTAGTCGGCCGGGGTGCCGGTGTCGTAGAACGTGCCCCGGTAGGGCACCACGGTGAGCGCGCCGGCCGCCTCCGCGGGCCGCCACACCGCCCGGACCAGGTCGCCGAACGTGGCCGGCAGGTCGCGGACCAGCCGCCAGGGCAGCAGCGAGAAACCCACGAACTCGTGGCCCTCGAACGTCCCGGGGGCGTCCGGGTCGTCGGCGGGCCGGCCGAGCAGGCGTACGCCGTGCCCGTCCCAGCCGTCCAGCAGCGCGGCGATGTCCGGCCCGGGCGGGGCCGCCGGATCGGCCAGGTACGCGTCGGCGTTGCCCACCAGCACGCCCCGGCCGGCGATCCAGTCCCGCAGCCGGCCGACGCCTCCGGCGGTGCCCAGCGGGGCGTCCGGCTCGACCGACAGGTGGGCCCGGTCGCCGACCCGCGCGACCACCTGGTCACCCAGGTAGCAGGCGTTCACCGCGACCCGTTCCGGACCGGCCAGGCCGAGCCCGGCCAGCCGGGCCAGCGCCCGGTCCAGCAGCGGGACGTTGCCGACCGGGCAGAGCGCCTTCGGCACCCGCTCGGTGAGCGGGCGCAGCCGGGTGCCCTCACCGGCGGCCAGCACCACCGCGCACACCTCGCCCCCCGGCGCCGGAGCGCCCGCGTACGGGGTGCTCACGCGGCCGGTGGGCGCTCGCCGGCGCGCGGGCCGATGCCGTAGAAGCCCAGCAGGTTCGCGGTGGCGCGGCTGAGCCGGGGCAGGTCGTCCAGCGGATGGAAGGCGGCCTCGAAGACCTCGGCCCCGTCCACCTTCAGCTCGGTGGTCGACGCCGGCACCTCCGCCTCGAAGACCACGTCCACCCAGCCCTTGGCGTGCACCACCGCGTTCGGCACCGCCGGGCGCAGCGCGTCGGGGGACAGGCGGACACCTGATTCCTCGTACAGCTCCCGGGCGGCGCCGACCACCGGGGCCTCGCCGCGTTGCAGCAGCCCGGCGGGCAGCGTCCAGCTGTAGCCGGGCGGCTGGCGCAGCAGCAGGATGCGGCCCGCGCCGGTGGCCTCCGCGTCCTTGACCAGCGTGACCGCGCCGACGACGTACTTCGGCACGGCCAGCCGCACCAGCCGCCGCCGCAGCGGGACCGGAAGCCGGTAGAAGATCTGGTAGCCGAGGGCCCGTCCGGTGGCACGCGCGCGGGGGATCATGCCGTCCAGGCTAGTGGTCCCGGTGCGGACCGGCTTCGTCTACTGCCTGTGGTCGACCAGATCGATCAACTGCTGGACCACGGTGTCCGGCTCGACGGTGCGGTCGAAGACCGCCACCAGCATCGTCTCCAGGTCGGGGTAGCCCAGTTCCTCGGACAGCCGCAGCAGCGGCAGGTCGCTGGCCAGACCCCGATTGTGCTTGCGCAGCGCCAGGCCGATGGAGGCCCGGCCGAGGCGTACCTTGTCGGCGATCGAGATGCCCGGCTCGGTGTGCTCGGCGAACCAGCGGTTGATCTGCATCTGGGCGTGCGGCGACTTGACGAAGCCCAGCCACTCCCGGCGCGGGCCGCGCGGGGCCACGTCGGCCTCGAAGCCGCTCTCCGCGTCGCGCTCGGTGTAGATCTCCACCACGTCGCCCTCCTCCAGTTCGGAGGAGAGCGGGGCGAGCCGGCCGTTGATCCGGGCCGCCAGGCAGTGGTCGCCGCGCTCGGTGCCCAGCTCGTACGCGAGGTCGACCGGCGTGGCCCCGGCCGGCAGCACCACCTGCCGCCCGTCGGCGACGACCTGGATCTGCGCCTCCGACAGGTCGCAGCGCAGCGACTCCATGAACTGGGTCGGGTCGACGGTCTCCTGCTCCCAGTCGAGCACCCGGCGCAGCCAGGCCAGCTCGTCCGCCCGGTCGACGGCCCGGCCCGCGGCGCGGGGGAAGCGGTAGTGGGCGGCTACGCCGTACTCCGCGGAGCGGTGCATCTCGGTGGTGCGGATCAGCACCTCGACGGTGCGGTCCTGCGGGCCGCAGACGCTCGTGTGCAGGGAGCGGTAGAGGTTGTTCTTCGGGGAGGCGATGAAGTCCTTGAAGCGGCCCGGCACCGGCCGCCAGAGCCCGTGCACGGCGCCCAGCGCGGCGTAACAGTCGGTCGCCGGACCGTCCACCACGATCGCGATACGCGGCAGGTCGTACGGGGCCGTGTGACCGCCGGCGACGGTGTCCTTCCAGATCGAGTAGAGGTGGCGGGGGCGGGGGGAGACGTCGGCGTCGACCCGGTTGCGGCGCAGCGCCACCCGGGTGCGGGCCACCACGTCGGCGAGGTAGGCGTCCCAGCCGGGCCGGTCGTGCACGAAGCGGGCGAGCCGGGCGTGCTCCTCCGGCCGCAGGTGCAGCAGGACCACGTCGTCCAGCTCGCGTTTGAGCGTCTGGATACCGAGCCGGTCGCAGAGCGGGACCAGCACCTCCTGGGTCTTGCGGGCGATCCGCTCCCGGGACGCGGCCGAGCGGACGCCGAGCGTACGCATGTTGTGCAGCCGGTCGGCCAGCTTGATCACCAGCACCCGGACGTCCTTGCCGGCCGCCACGATCATCTTACGGACGGTCTCCGCCTCGGCGGCCTTGCCGTAGAACGCCTTGTCGAACTTCGTCACGCCGTCGACCAGGTGGGCGACCTCGCGGCCGAAGTCCTCCTGGAGCGCCTGGAGCGTGTAGCGGGTGTCCTCCACCGTGTCGTGCAGCAGCGCGGCGACCAGCGTGATGGTGTCCATGCCGAGGTCGGCGCAGATCTGCGCCACCGCCAGCGGATGGGTGATGTACGGCTCGCCGCTCTTGCGGAACTGGCCGCGGTGCATGTTCTCGGCGATCGTGTAGGCGCGGCGCAACACCGAGGCGTCGGCGCTCGCGTGGATGCCGCGATGGGCCCGGACCAGCGCGGTGACCGGGTCGCCGTCGGAGGTCGGCCAGGTGAGCAGGGAACGCAGGCGGCGGGTGAGTGGCAGTTCGCCCTGGGCTGGAAGCGCGCCACCCAGGGCGGCGCCGTGTCCGGCGTCGACGTCCACCTGGGACACCTCCTCACCCCGGCCCTCGGCCGCCGGGAACCGGCGACCGGGAGCAGAGCCCGCGAATCGGGCAGGTCTGCACTCCTTTAACAGACTAAGGGAGTCGAGGTAGTCCGATCGGTCAGTTGGTCATGAGCGTTCGGTCGAGACTTTGTGGGTTCCGCCGCTCTCCGCCTTCGTCAGGAGGTCGCGGAAACGCCCCGCGCCGGCCACCGGCGAGGCCCATCCGGCGCTCGCCTCGACCAGGCGGGTCTCCGGTCGCTCCAACCAGGACAGGATCCGTTCGGTCTCCTCGGCGGTCGCGGCCGGCACCGGCCCGTGCCCGGGCAGCACCGTCTCGGCGGTGGCCCGGATCGCGTCGATCGTCGGTCGCGGATGGACACCCGGCGGGGACACCCCGGCCCCCGCCAGCCGCCCGTGCCGCACCAGCGCCAGCTCCCAGCCGCCCCGGGCCGCCGGCCGGGCGGCGGCCAGCTCGGCGATGCCGGTCAGCGCGGCCAGCCGCTGCATCCGGACCGCCGCGCGCAGCACCGCGACCAGCCGCCCGCGCACCACAGCCGCCTCCTCGTAGCGCTGGGCGGCCGACAGCACCTCGATGCGGGCGAGCAGCGCGTCCACCACCACGCCGGGATCGTCGCTGGTGGCGGTGCGGAACGGCGTCGCCGCCCGGTCGTCGTACTCCTCGGGGGTGATCCGGTGCTCGCAGGGCGCCGGGCAGCGACCCAGCTCGGCCAGCGCGCAGGCCGGCATGGTGGTGCGCCGGGACAGCCGGTGCGTGCACTGCCGCAGCGGCACCGCGTCGTGGAAGCCGGCGGCGGCCAGCTCCGCCGCCTGCCGGGACCGGAACGGCCCCAGGTAGGCCGTGTCGGTGGGCGCGATGTCGCGCACGATCGACAACCGGGGGTACGCCTCGTCGGTGAGCTTCAGCCACACCTGGCGCTCCGGATACTTCGACCTGCGGTTGTACGGCGGCGCGTGCGCCGCGATCAGCCGCAGCTCGCGGACCTCCGCCTCCAGCGAGTGGGCGCACTCCACCGCCTCCACCCGCTCGGCGGCGGCGAGCATCTCGGAGATCCGGGCCCGCTTCTCCGCGGCAGTGAAGTAGCTGCGCACCCGGGTGGCGATGTCGCCGGACGTGCCGACGTAGAGCGGCCGGTCGTCGGCGGCCCGGAAGATGTAGACGCCCGGCACCTTCGGCAGCCCGTCGGCGAGGTGCCGCTTGCGGCGCTGGGTGGGTGTGACCGCGCGGGCGAACTCGATCGCCTCGCCGACCGTGTCGACGCGGTGCCCGCCGAGCCGGCCGATCAGCCCGTGCAGCACGTCGACGGTGGCCTTGGCGTCGTCCAGCGCCCGGTGGGTGGGCTGGGTCGCGGTGCGGAAGTAGGCGGCGAGCGTGCCCAGCTTGCGGTTGGGCACCTCGTCGCGGGTCAGCACCCGCCGGGCCAGCGCGGCCGTGTCCAGCACCCGCGGGTTGGGCCAGCGGTAGCCGTGCTTCGCGCAGGCCGCCTTGAGGAACCCCACGTCGTACGGCGCGTTGTGGGCGACCAGCACGGCGTCGCCGACGAACTCCAGGAAGCTCGGCAGCACCTGCTCGATCGGCGGGGCGGGCAGCAGCATGGCCTGCGTGATGCCGGTGAGCACGGTGATGAACGGCGGGATCGGCACGCCCGGGTTGACCAGCGTGGCGAGCACGCCCAGCTCCTCGCCGCCGCGCACCTTCACCGCGCCGATCTCGGTGATCCCGCCGCCGTCGGGCGCGCCGCCCGTGGTCTCCAGGTCGACCACCACGAAGGTGGTCGCGTAGAGCGGCAGCGCCGGGTCCACGCCGCTGCCCGCCGCAGTGTCCAGGCCGGCCAGCGACTCCTGGACGTACTCCGCTCGTGTCACCCGCGGGACGCTAGCGGCACGGTCCGACACTTGCGTCACTGCGGCCCCAGGAGATACCACGGGGGTACGATGAGAGATCGGCTCACTCACCGGGCGGTGGGCCCGTTCGGGGTGGGAGACTTGCCTCATGCCCCTCACCGAGCCGCACGACGACCACTCCTCCGCGGAGGAGCCGGTCCTCGGCGTGCCCGGCGCCGGTGAGGACGCGCCGACCCCGGTCGAGCCCGAGCCCACCCTGCCCGAACCGGTCCGGCAGCGGATCGTGACGCTCACCGCGGCCGTGCTGCCCGGCCTGCCCGCCGACGAGGTGCCGGTGCCGCTGCGGCGGGTCGCCAAGTTCGCCCCGAACCGCCGCGCCCGGCTCGGCGCGCCCGCGATCGCCGCCCAGCTCACCGCCGACCCGCTGTTCCGGCAGCGGGTCACCGCCCGGGTGCTCGCCGACGCCGGCGACCTCGGCGCGGCGGTGGTGGAGGGCACCGCGCCGGCCGCCGCCGACCCGGTCGAGGTGGCCGCGCTGGCCTACCTGGCCCGGCCCCGGGGCTGGCGGGAACTGATCGAGGCCAGCGGCGAGGCGGTACGCGCCGAGGCCGACAGCGCTGTGGTGGCCGAACTGGTCCGCGAGGCCGAGCAGCGGGCCGCGCGCGCCGAGCACGACCGGGCGGTGGCCCGGGTGGAGGCGGAGAAGCTGCGCGACGAGCTGGCCCGGGTCCGCGAGGAACTCGGTCAGCTCCGCGAGGAGGCGCGCCAGCTCGCCCGTACCCTGCGGGAGACCCAGGCCCGCGAGCGCAAGGCCACCGAACTGCTCGCCACCGAGCGGGGCCGGGCGGCCCGCGCGGCGGCCGACGCGGACGCCGAGCTGCGCCGCGCCCGGGCCCGGCTGGCCGAGGCGGAGGCCGCCGCCGGCGTGGCCCGGGCCAGCGCCAAGGAGGCCCGGTCGGTCGACGACGCCCGGCTGTGGCTGCTGCTGGAGACGATCGGCCAGGCCGCGGTCGGGCTGCGCCGCGAGCTGGCGCTCGACCCGGTGGACAAGCTTCCGGCCGACTTCGTCGCCGACGCGTTCGCCGAGCAGCCGGGCGCCGCGCAGGCCGGCCCGTCGACGCGGGCCCGCGACACCGACGACCCGGCCCGCCTCGACCAGTTGCTCGCGCTGCCCCGGGCACACCTGGTGGTGGACGGTTACAACGTGACGAAGCGGGGCTTCGGCGAGATGTCGCTGGAGCAGCAGCGCAAACGGCTGATCACCGGGCTGGGCGGGATCGCCGCGCAGACCGGGGACGAGGTCACAGTCGTCTTCGACGGCGCCGAGCGGATCCACGGCCTGCCCCCGGCGCCGCGTGGCGTGCGGGTGCTGTTCTCCCGTAAGGGCGAGACCGCGGACGAGCTGATCCGCCGGCTGGTCCGCGCCGAGCCGGCCGGGCGGCCGGTGGTCGTGGTCTCCTCCGACCGCGAGGTCGCCGACGGGGTACGCCGGCACGGCGCGTACCCGCTGGGCGCCGACTCGCTGCTGCGGCGCCTGGCCCGCTCCTGAGCCTTCTCTCTCCCCCCTTGATCGACTCCAGATCGGGGGAGTGGTGGGGTCGGGCGCGTGCTGATCGCGCCACTTCGGCGTACTGGTTGGGGTTCGCGGCGGGTGCTGCCTCGTTGTCCGGTTCTGTCGTACCCCGGCGTTAGCGTTCTGGTGACCGACGGTGGTGGTCCCTTCCCCGAGCGCCACCGGCGACCCGTCAGGAGGCGTTGATGCTCATCGACTGCGACACCTGCGGCAACCGTGGCGCCGGCTGCTCCGGCTGTCTGGTGACCGCACTGCTCGATTCCGACCCGGCCGACCTGGGCCCGGCCGAGCACCGGGCGATCGAGGTGTTCGCGCGGGCCGGGTTCGAGGTCGAGGTGCTACCACCACCCGCGCCCGCCGAGGCGCTGGCGCCGATGCCCCGCCGCCCCGGCCGTCGCCGCCGGGTCGCCTGACGCCGCCCGCTGCCCGCCGCCCGCCGCCCGCCGCCCGCCGCCCGCTGCCCGCCGGCTTCCGCCTGCCGCTGAAGGAACGCTGCCCCGGGGTGCTCAGGGCGGCCGCCGGGATCACCCCGTCCACCGCATGTCGATCGGGCCCGGGCCGCCGTCTGCCGCGTCGGCCCACCCTGGCCTGCGCTGCTCCTCGGTCCCCGAGTCTGGATCCCAGCCACATCTGACGCTCCCTTCTCGTCCCCGCCCCGGCAAGGGCCGCCGATCTTGGAGGTGTGGGGCCCAGGCGGTCCGAGTAGCCACGTTGGTCAGCCGCCACAACTCCAAGATCGGCGCGCGGGGCGGGCTGGGGCCGCGCGGGGGCGGGGCGGGGG